>JBOGTX010000158.1:0-6232 GCA_050695695.1 Chloroflexota bacterium | reverse complement strand
CGTCGACCCCGTCCACGTCGTTCGACGGGTCGGCCTCCGCGTAGCCGAGCTGCTGCGCCTCGGCGAGCGCCTCGGCGTAGTCGCGTCCTTGCTCCATGGCGGTCAGGATGAAATTCGTCGTCCCGTTGATGATCGCGCGCAGGCTGGTGATCTCGTTCGCGATCAAGTCATGGCGCAGCACGCCGATCACCGGGATGCCGCCGCCAACGCTGGCCTCGAAAAAGAGATTCGCGTTGGAATGATTCGCCAGGTCCAGCAGCTCGGCGCCGTGCTTGGCGATGACTTCCTTGTTGGCGGTCACGACGTGTTTGCCGTTGCGCAGCGCGCGCTCGATGTAGTCGCTCGCCGGAGATTCTCCGCCGATCAGCTCCACGACCACGTCGACCGCGGGATCGTCCACGACGGCCAGTCCGTCGGTCGTTAGAATCGACCGATCGATCGCCACTGCGCGCGGACGCGAGGGATCTCGCACCAGGACGTGTCGGACGTCGAATTCGACCCCGATCGAGCGGGCGATCTGTTCGCTTCGCCGGGCCAGCAAGTCAAGGGTTCCCGCGCCGACCACGCCAGCGCCCAGGAAGCCAAGTCGTATCGTTTTGATCTGCTCACCCCCTGGCCGGCACGCGGCGCGCCAACGGCAAGGCCAGCGCCAGCGCGGCGAGGATCTCGTCGACGTCGGATTCGTCGATCCAACCCAGGTGGCCAACCCGGAAGATCTTGCCAGCCTGCGGCCCCTGACCGCCGGCCAGCACGACGCCTTCGTCGCGCAGCGTTTTCAGCAGGCGTGCCGCGTCGACGTCCTCCGGTACCTTGACCGCGGTCACCGTGTTCGACGCGTGAGCCTCGTCGGCGAAGAGCTCGAGCCCCAGTCGCTTGACGCCCTGGCGGACGCGCTCGGCGCAGCGCTGGTGCCGCGCGAAAATGTTCGCCATCCCCTCCTGCTCCATCAGCTCGAGCGCCACGTCGAGGGCAAACAGGATCGAGACGGCGGGGGTGGCCGGCGTCTGTCCACGTTCCAGGTAGGAGCGCGCCTTGCCGAAGTCCCAGTAGAACCGGGGCAGCTTTGCCGCCCGGTAAGCATCCCAGGCCCGCGCCCCCACGGTGACCATCGCCAAACCCGGCGGCACCATCCAGCCCTTCTGCGAGCCGGTCAGGACAACGTCGCACCCCCACGCGTCGGCCTTCAGCTCGATCGAGCCAACCGAGCTGATCGCATCGACCAGCAGCAGCGCCTCGGTGCGGTGCACGACCCCGGCGAGCGCGGCGAGATCGTTGGTGACGCCGGTCGACGTCTCGTTGTGGGTGACCAGCACCGCCTTGAAGGGCCCACTGGTCTCCAAAAGGCGGGCGACGACGGCGGGGTCCGCGGCCTGGCCCGGCTCGAATCCGGCGGTCACGACCTCGGCGCCGTAGACGCGGGCAATCTCCGCGAAGCGATCGCCGAAAACGCCGATCGAGACCGCGAGCACCCGATCGCCCGGCGAGAGCGTATTGACGACCGCTGCCTCAAGGGCGCCGGTTCCGCTCGCGGTCAGCAAGAACAAATCGTTGGCCGTCTGAAAATAGGGCTTCAGACGTCGGGTCACCCTGGCGATCAGGTCGGCGAACTCCGGCCCGCGGTGGTTGATCATCTGACGGCTCAGCGCCTCGCGCACCGCGTCGGGCACGGGCGTCGGACCAGGGATGCGTAGCTGCACGGTCTCCTCCCGGGGGGTTTGGCTGCGATCGAACGCGATCGGCAGCCGGGGTCATTTTATCATGCACGGCTTCATGCTACCGCGTCGGTGGCCTGGCCCTCAGCACCCGCGCGCGGCGGAGCTTCACCTTCAGGTTCTGCCACTGCTCGCGCACCACCTGCGCCCGGCTCCTGGTCGTCGGATGGGGGCCGTAGCGCGCCTCGACGAAGGCGTCGGTCAACGCGTCGAGCTCGGGATCCACCAGCGGCAGCGTCTCGCGCAAGATCTCCCGGTACTCCAGCGGCGTCACGCCGGGCGGACGGGGATGGCCGAGCTGACCGGCCCGCTCGCAGACCGACAAATAGAAGTATTCGACAAGCTCGCGCGGCCCGAGCCGTGACAGCGACATGAACCGCGGGACGCGTGGCGCGGCCGCGGGAACCTTCCGAAAGAGGGTTGGCACCGCGCTGGCCACCGCCTGGCCGACCTCGCGGCCGATCCGACCGACGAGTCCCACCAGCCAGAGAATCAGCCGAACTGGCGTCAAGAGGATCCGGGCCAGCGGCAGATTCGCCAGCGACGGACCGCGCTTCCGCCAGAGCACGCCCAGCGAGTAGAGCAAAATGCCAAGGGCGATCGCCCAGAAGATCAGCGAGCGAACGGCATCCAGCGGTGACGCACCCGGCGGAGCCGCGGCAGCCGGTGGCAGGTGCGGCGGCGCGGCCGGGTGCGGCGCCTCGGCGCTACCCCCGGACTTCCCGCCAAACAGTCGCGCGATGATGTAGATCACGTAGAAAATCGCCGCCACCAGATACGCGAACGCCTCGGCGAAGACGTAGACGACGTAGCCGACGAGCTCGCCGAGGGTCACCGCGTAGCTCGTCGGCAGGATCACCGCGATCACCGCCGCCGCTACCACGAGCCCGATGACCGCGCCGACCCACCGCGTCGCCACTTCGCTCGGCACCGACAGGTGATCGAGCCGCCAGATCGTGCGCTGGCGGACGTAGTGCGCCTCGCCAAGCAACAGCAGCCCCAGCACGAAATAGACGAAGACGTTCGCCAGGGCCAGGTGCAGCGACGGCCGCTGAAAGCCGACGAGCTGCCCGAGCGCCGCCGCGTTGAAGAGCTGGGTCGTGCCAATCGAGGCCATCGCCGCCAGAATCACCAGGATCACGCCACCCCAGAGGTAGAACTGCCCGATCCGGCGCAGGGGCTCGGAGTGGTCGTAGGAGCGCCAGTTGTCCTCGTACAGCTCTTTGAACCGGGGGTCGGTCTGGTCGAAGATCTCGCCTTCTTGCACCCTGAGCTGGTTGAGCGACTGGGTGCAGACGAACACGATCGCCCAGACGAACAACAAGACGATGGTATCGGCGATGAATCCGACCGTGAAGAAGGTGCCGGGATCGTGCCACCAGTTGGCGACGTCGCGAGCGAGCGAGGCGGTTGGATCGTCAAGGTACGGCAGGAATTTGACAAGAACGATCGGCGGCACCAGGAGCACCAGCCACTCTTTGAAGAGAAAGGCCGAGCGCGTCAGTCGGCGGGAGTACAGGAACGCTTCGACCCCGATGATCGCCGACAGGACGACCAGGAACCGCGTCGGCCACTCTGGCACGATCGCCAGCCCGAAGGCGACGATGCCCAGCACGAAGCACACCGTCGCCCCGACCAGCGCGATCGGCTCGAACAGCGCCTCGGCCCAGGTCCCGGCATCGACCTGGCGCTCCGGGTAGAAGTCCGGTGGCAGGAGCGCGTCCGACCAGTGGCCGGGCGGCTCGCCGGTTGCCGGCGAATCAGCCGGCGGATCGAATTTGGCGTCGCCAAACGTCGACATCTTCCTCTCGCCAGACACGATACGCGCGCATCCCGAGCAACGCCGCGCGCTGGTGCGCGACTTCGTACACCTCGGGGTTCGGGTAATCCACGTAGATCAGGACGACGTTGAAGCCAGACCGCAGCAGCGGCAGGGTGGTTTCGAGCAGCTCCTCGGTCTCCCGGGGCGTCACGATCACCAGCGTCGCACCCCAGGGCAGCCGTTTGATCTCGCTCCGGATCGCCGGCCAGAATGATCGGTCACTCACCACGGTCACTCGCCCGAGCAGCTCGAGGATCGAGGTCAGTTGGCCACGCCCCTTGCGCGGCAGGTAGCCGGCCAGGCCGGCCACTCTCGGATCGGCCGGGTCTGCCCCATTCGTGAGCAGTCCCACCTCCTGGCGCAGGCTGGCCAGGTGATTGACCACGCTGGCCGCGACGACGATTCCTAGCTCGGCCGCGGCGTACGCGTACTGGCGGGTGTACTCGGCCAGGTTCACGTTGAGCAAAATCACCGTGTCGAGGGTCATCGCCGGTTCGAGCTTCTTCACCTGCAGCCGCCCCGAGCTGGCCGAGACCTTCCAGTTGACCTTCCGGAGGCTGTCCCCGGACTGATACTCCCGCACCCCAATCACCCGCGACGGGTCTTCGTAGAGGAGCTGGCGGGTGCGCAGGTGGCCGAAGGGGGACTTCGAAGGTAATCCTAGCTCGTCGATCGGCAGAATCTTCGGATACACCGTGATCTGGTTGCCGGCCGAGAAGTCCTGCTGGCGGTTGTTCAGGCCGAAAACGTCGCCGAGCTGCGCGGTCAGCGGCCCGATCTGGTACCAGCCACGCTGCCGACAGTGGAGCTCGTAGGTGAACCGACGAATCTCCTTTGGCTGAAGCGACACGACCGCGCGGTAGAACGGTGGCGTGATCAGCGCGATCGGCAGTCGATCGTGGAACTGGACCCAGGGCACCGGCAGCCAGCCGCGGTTTTCGACCTCAAGGGTCACTTCCACCACGTCGCCCAGGAGCGCGCGCTCCTGGTAGCGACGGCGGAAGCGGAGGTCCCGGGTGGTCCGCTGACTCCAGATCGTCGCGAGCACGTACACCCCGAAGAGGACGTAGGACACGTTATACATGAAGCTAATTTTGAACAACGACGCCAGGACGAAGAGAATCAGCGCCGCCGGCAGGATGCTAAACACCGAAGATTCCGGGCGTCATCGCCGCGCCAGCTCGACCGGGACCGCGGTCGTCTCGAGAATGTTCGCCAGGATCTCGGCGCCGGAGCGACCCCGCAACTGGCTTTCGGGGCGGACGATCAGGCGGTGGGCCAGCGCGTAGGGCGCGAGATACTTCACGTCGTCGGGCACGACGAATTCCCGCCCGCGAATCGCTGCCAGTGCCTGGGAAGCCTTGAAGAGCGCCATCGTCCCCCGTGGGCTCGCGCCCAACGCCACGTCGGCGTGCCCCCGGGTGGCGCGCACCAACTGCAAGATGTAATCGAAGATCGAGTCGTCGACGTGAATGTCGGCGATCACCTCTTGTCGCGCCACCAGATCCTCGGCCTCGGCGACTTGCCCCAGTCGGTCGATCGGGTGGCCGTGCCGAAGGTTGGTCATGATCTGGCGCTCGTCGGCGTATTCCGGATAGCCGATGCTCAGGCGAAGCAGAAAACGGTCGAGTTGCGCCTCGGGCAGAGGAAAGGTCCCTTCGAATTCGACCGGATTCTGGGTCGAGAGCACCAGGAAAGGACGCGGCAGCGGCCGGGTGACGCCGTCGACCGAGATCTGCCGCTCCCCCATGCATTCGAGCAGGCTCGACTGAGTCCGCGGGGTCGCGCGGTTCACCTCGTCGGCGAGCAGGATGTTCGCGAAGGCCGGGCCCGGCCGAAACTCGAAGTCCTGGGTCTTCTGGTTGAAGATCGAGACGCCGGTCACGTCGTTGGGCAGCAGATCCGGGGTGAACTGGATCCGACGGAACACACAGCCGAGCGAGGCAGCGAGCGAGCGCGCCAGCATCGTTTTGCCAACGCCCGGCACGTCCTCCAGCAAGATGTGTCCCTCGCACAGCAAGGCGACGACGGTGAGCTCGATCACCGGGCGCTTGCCGACGATCACTCGTTCGACGTTCGCGATGATGGTCTCTGCCAGGTCTCGGACCGACGACGCCACCTTGACCCCTTTCCAGCGTTACCTTATGATGTAGGTCGATTCGATGAGCAAGTGTAACGGCTTTTGAAGGCGAACACAATCGCGGCTCCGTCTCGCATCCTCGTTGCGGATCTCATCGCGGCCGACGGCATTCGAGCCCTTCAGGAATACGGCGACGTCGTCGTGAAGCCGGGCCTGGCCCCAGACGACCTGAACGACGTTCTGGCCGATTGCGTCGCGCTGATCGTGCGCAGTCAGACCCGGGTGACCGCGTCGATGATCGAAGCCGGAAAGCACCTGCGGGTGATCGGCCGGGCGGGCATTGGCACCGACAACATCGACGTCGAGGCCGCCAGCCGCCGCGGTATCGTCGTCGTCAACGCGCCAGCGGCGGTCGTCGTCGCCGCGGCCGAGCATACCCTGGCGTTGATGCTTTCGCTTTTCCGGCGCATTCCTCAGGCGCACCAGTCGGTCTCCGAGGGACGCTGGGAGCGTAGCAAGTTCGTTGGCACCGAGCTACGCGGCAAAACCATCGGCATCGTCGGCCTGGGAAACATCGGTCAGGAAGTGGCCCGCCGGCTCGGTGCCTTCGACGTGCGG
>JBOGTX010000157.1:0-5925 GCA_050695695.1 Chloroflexota bacterium | reverse complement strand
GGCCACGGCCGCGGACGTGCCGCGACTATCGTACGCCGAGGCGATCGTCTCCGAGGTCCTCCGGCTGTACCCCCCGGCGTCGGTGCTGACCCGGGAGGCGGTTGCCGACTTCGACCTCGGTGGCCGGCCGGTCGCCCGGGGGACGGAGGTCGTGCTGAGCCCCTGGGTCATGCACCGGAATCCCCGCTACTTCGCGAATCCGGACCACTTCGACCCGGACCGCTGGGCCGACGGCCTCGCCAATCGCCTGCCGCGCTACGCCTACTGTCCGTTTGGCGGTGGGCCGCGCCTTTGCATTGGCAAGTCGTTCGCGATCATGGAGGCGATTCTGGTGCTCGCGGCGGTCGCCCGGCGCTTCCACCTGGAGCTGCTCCCCGGCCAGCGGGTCGTTGCCGAGGAGATTCCAACCCTTCACCCGAAGCCTGGTTTGCCGATGCGGATTCAGCCACGCCGAGCCAGGTCAGGCATTCTCGAGAATGCGCGCGAACGCTCCGAGGTAGCTCGCGTCCCCTGACCGCGAGCGGAGCAGCCAGTACTCGGCGCCCCAGAACAGGTAGGCGTCGAGGGGGTTGGGCTCGCGCGACCGGCTCAGCCAGGCGTTATAGTTGTGGATGACCTGCTCCGGCAAGCAACTGGACATCCCATGTCCGGCCGGATCGGGTGGAACCGTCACCGCTTCCCACGGCTCGGCCTGGCCCTCGGTGACCATGAGCTTCCAGCGCCCCGCGTGTGCCCCGGCCAGCAATTGCCTCTGGCGTCGGCGCAGCCAGACGCTCGCCGTTCCATCGAGATAGAGCGTCTTCATCCCGAGCCTGGTCAGGGCGTAGCGCGGATAGTAGTCGACCCCGACGACGTCGGCCAGGCGCTGGGCGACGCTCAGCGAGTCGCCCTGGTCGCGGGTCTGCCAGCGCTGGGCGACCTGTCCAATCAGCGAGGCGTGAAAGAAGCCGTTCAACACGATCGGCCGGCCGGGATCCAGCTGGCGCACCGTCGTGACTTCCCGCTCGACGAAGGACGCGGCCAGGCGCCAGGAGTGCTCGGCTCCCAGGGGATCGACCGCTTCGTGCTCGACCTGCCAGGCGACGATGCTGGGGTGGCTTCGGTAGCGCTCGACGACCCGCGCGATCAGCTCGGTCGCGGCGGCCAGGAGCGCGGGGTGGGTTGTTGGACTGACCAGGGTGTGCTCGGGCAGGGGGCGGTCGAGATGGTGCGCCGGCACGAAGAACTCGGGATAGCTGAAGGTCTTGAGCGCGCCAACGCACAGAAGAATCGACTTTCCGGCGCGCTCGGCGGCCTCGACCTGCCAATCGAGCTCCTGCCAGTCGAACGTGCCGGGCGCGGGCTCGATCCGGTTCCAGTACGCCCCCAAGCGAACGATCTGAAAGGGATAGGCGAGCAGGGCTTGCAGGGCCGGTCGCGCCTCCAGGCCCAGCGCCTCGACCTGTGGCGGGCGAAAGCTGATCCCGAGCCGCGTCGAGCCGCGCGGCGCGATCGGCACCGCGCGCCAGGCATCGGTGAGCGGTCGCGTGGCCCGGCTGATTCGGAGATCTAGCATGGTGAGAGCGCTCGCAGACGTTGGATTGATGGAAGGGACGGTTCACGAACCGCCCCTGCAAGCTGGCAAATAATCGTTCGTTCGATCACGCCGTTCGACTCAACAGCATACATCAACCGGCCAATTGATTCAGCTTGCTGGCAGGTTTCTCTTTTGCTTCCTCCGTCCATCAATGATGGGCGCGCCCTGCTATACTTGTAGGGAGCTGGAAGGAGATCACCGATGGCGCGCGAACTCAAACACGTTGACATTGACGATAATCCGGACCTCGCGCGGATCGCCGAGGAGGTTCGGGCCACCCGAGAGCCACGCGCTCTACGCCGGGATGGCGAGGATCTCGCGATTGTCGTCCCAGCCAAGCTGACGACGAAGCAGAGCGAGTCGGCCCAGCCGGTGACGCGCGACGACCCGCTGTTTCAGTTGATCGGGATTGGCGAGAGCGCGATTCCGGGAGGCATTTCCGGCAAGAAGCACGAGCAGCTCGCGCGAATCTACCGCCGTCGGTAGCCGGTGCGGATCCATCCTCGCTCCCTCCGCGATCGTCGTGCGTTCGTCGACTCGTCCGCATACCTGGCCTTATTGGACCGCAAAGACGAGCATTACCAGGAGGCGGTGGATGTTGTCTCGGCGCTCGCGGACCAGGAGTATCGTCAGTTCACGACCAACGTTCTCCTCATCGAAGCGCACGCGCTGATTCTCTCCACTCTCGGAATCGCCCCGGCGGTCCGATTCATTCGCAATCTCCGCCAGAGTAAGACGGTCACGGTAAGAGTCCGTCAAGGCGACGAAGATAACGCCCTACAACTTCTCGATCACTATCAGGACAAGGATTTCTCATTCACCGACGCGATCAGTTTCGTGGTCATGGAGCGGCTGGGTATCCATCTGGCATTCACGTTCGATCATCACTTCGCCCAGTATGGATTTACGATCCTTACTCCAGATCTGCTCTCGTCGAGTAGCGACTTTTGAGCTTCACCGTCCCCGCCCACCGGGCAGCCTATCAGGAATGGGTTCCGCCGTCATCCAGTGACGCCCGCAGCGCCGCCTGGATCCCCTCGAACGAGGCGCGGCTGTCGGCGATGCGGTCGGGCTCGGTCTGGCCGGCCGGGACCGGGTGCCAGTGGGTCTCGAGGCTCAGCGGCCCGGCGTACCCGTCGCGGCGGAGGGCCCGAAACTGACTGACGTAGTCGAGCTCGCCGCGCCCGACCGCCTCCCAGCGGGTCAGACCGGTCTGCCGATCGACGACCCGGGCATCCTTCACGTGAACCAGGCAAATGTCTGATCGCACCGCCTCGTAGCCCTCGGGATAGGGCACGCCGCCCGAAACGTAGTCGTTGCCCGGGTCCCAGATCGCCTTGAGCGCCGGGTGACCGGTCGCGGCGATGACCCGGCCGGCGTTGTCGCCGGTGTTTGCCCAGCACGAGCGCACGTTCTCCAGCCCCAGCGTCAGTCCGGCGTCGCCGGCGATTCGCGCGGCGATCCGCAGCCCCTCGGCGGCCTTGTCGAGCATCTCGTCCGGGATCTCGCCGCCCCGGGGCAGGCGCGGGCTGGGATTCCCCAGGCCGATCATCGTATCGCGACGGAACCCGAAGGTCCGCACGATCGGCGCGCCTAGCTTCCTGGCCGCGCGGATGCTCGCCCGCAAGACGTCGAGGTCCTTCACGAACGCCGGATCCGCGGCAACTCCGCCGCGCGGCACCTTTCCGAGCTCGACGCCCTTCAGAAAGAGCGAGCCGATCGCCGACACCTCCATACCGTGTTCGCGGAGAAGCTGCCCGGCGCGCTCGAGCTCCGCGTCATTCAGCTCGACGACCGGCTTGCCCCAGAAGGCGAGCAGCTCGACCCGGCGCAGGCCCAGGTCGCGGATGGCGCGCAGCGCGGTTTCGAGGTCGGGGTGCACCTCGTCGGTGCAGGCGCCAAATTGGTCCAGCAGCGGATCGTTCGGGGGGTTTATCGCCATCAGTTCTCCTTGGCGCTCTGACTCAGATTGATGGCCGCCGCCCCGGACGAGGCGGAACGGTTCGCGGCGATCGCCACCCGCTGGGTCAGGAGGGCATCGGCGTAGTCGGAGAGGACTCCGCTCCGGTCGCCGGTCTCGATCGCGTGCAGGAAGGCGACGTTCTCGGCAAGGCCGGCGTCGTCGGCCCGCGCGATCTTCTCGACGCCGTCCGGACTGTCGATCTCGACCGCGTCTTCCCGGACCTGGTAGACCCGGTTCTTGCAAATCACGTCCAGGCCGACGTCGTAGCGGCGGTGCAAGACCGAGCAGGCCGAGAGGTTGCCGACCGCGCCGTTCGCGAAGCGCAGGTTGACGGTGTAGACGTCGTCGGAGGCGAAGCCCGGCTCGTCGGCGTTGCCGCGCAGCGCGTACTCGGCGGACACCCGCTCGACCTCGCCGATCAGGTAGCGGGCGAGGTCGACGATGTGGATGGCCTGCTCGACGATTTGACCGCCGGAGCGGGCGGTCACCCGCCACCAGGGCGACGGCGGGAGCTTGTTCAGGAAGTGGCCCAGCCCCATCCCGACCTGCTCGCTGGCCAGTAGCTCACGCGCCCGCTTCACGTGGGACCAGTAGCGCCAGTGGAACCCGACGCTCGTCACCAGGTCGGCCGCTTTCGCGCGTTGGGCGATGTAGTCGGCCTTGGCCGGATCCAGCGGCAGCGGCTTCTCGACGAAAAGGTGGATGCCGCGATCGATCGCCGCGACCTCCTGATCGACGTGGGCATCGGGGGGAAGGCAGACGTAGAGCGCGTCCAGCTTCTCCCGGTTCAGCATCTCGTAGAAGCTGAGGTAGGGCCTGGCCCCGAACGGCTGGGCGGCGGCGGTCGCCCGCTCCTCGATCACGTCGCAGACCGCGACGACCTCCGCCCGTTCGCGTAGCTTCCCGAGCGCGCTGAAGTGGCGCCAGGTGATGTTTCCGGTTCCGACGAATCCTACTCGAATCACGTTCTATCCTTTGAGCCCGGTGAGGGCGATTCCCTGGACGAGGTAGCGCTGGCCGATCAAAAAGACGACCACCACCGGCACGCTCACGACGGTGGTCGCGGCCATCAGCAGCGCCCAATCGGCGTTGTTCTGGTCCTCGAAGACCTGGAGGCCGAGCTGAAGGGTGCGCGTTCCCTCGCTGTTGGTCACGATCAGCGGCCAGAGGAAGTCGTTCCAGGCACCCTGGAAAGTGATGATTCCCAGGGTGGCGAGGGCCGGCTTGGTCAGCGGCAGCATGATCCGCCAGAAGATCGACGCCTCGCTCGCGCCGTCGATCCGCGCCGCGTCGCCGAGCTCGGCCGGCAGGGTCAGGAAGAACTGCCGCATGAGGAAGATGCCGAAGGCAGTCACCGCCTGGGGAACGATCAGGCCGGCGAAGCTGTCGAGCCAGCCATTTCCGCCGATGCCCAGGAGGTTGTTGCCTCCGACCAGCGGAACGTGCTTGAGCATGACGAAGAGGGGGATCAGCAGCATCTGGCCCGGCACCATCATCGTGGCAAGCACCGCGATGAAGACGGCCTGGCGCCCGGGGAAGGGAAGGCGCGCGAACGCGTAGCCGGCCATGGAGCACAGGGTCAACTGGAACACCAGCACGCCCCCGGCGTAGATCCCGGTGTTGCGAAAGTAGAGCGGAAACGGCGCCGCCGCCATCGCCCGCGCGTAATTCTCCCACATCCAGACCCGGGGAATCCACTGCGGTGGAAACGCGAAGATCTGATCGTTCGGCTTCAGGCTGGTCGAAACCATCCAGAGAAACGGCGCGGCCATGAGCAAGGAGGCCAGGATCAGGCAGAGGTGGAGCGCGACCCGCGAGGGGTGGATCGCAAGGCGCGCGCGGGCCGCCCGGACCGTGGCGTTCGGGCTGACCTCGGTGCCCAGGCTGGCGGCCGGCGATGGCTGCTGGCTCATAGGTAGTCCGTCCCCTGACCGAGGAATCGGAAGTTCGTGATCGAAAGGACGAAGATGATCGCGAACAGCGCGACCGACTCGGCGGCGCCGTACCCCATGTGGAGCGCCTGGAAGGAGTTCATGTAGATCTCGTAGACCAGGGTCGTCGTCGCGTGGGCCGGTCCGCCGTTGGTCATCACGTAGACGGCGCCGAAGACCTGAAAGCTCGAGATGCAGCTGATCACGAAGATGAAGAAGGTCGCCGGACCGAGCAGGGGCAGGGTGATCCGAAAGAAGCTATCACGGCCATTCGCGCCATCCACCGCCGCCGCTTCGTAGAGGTGGGTCGGAATCCCCTGGAGCGCGGCGAGGTAGATGATCATGGCGTAGCCGAGGTCTTTCCAGACGTTCATGAAGGTGATTGCCGGCATCGCCCAGGTCGTGTTATAGAGCCAGGGCAAGCCTTGTACTCCGACGAGCGAGAGCGCCGAGTT
>JBOGTX010000156.1:0-2565 GCA_050695695.1 Chloroflexota bacterium | reverse complement strand
GCCCAACGCCTTGAGCAGGTTCGCCATCGCGCCGTCCACGAAGCGACGGGCCAGGTCCAGCCGTTTCGATACATCCAGGTAATGCGCGGCCTGCTGAAGGGTCAGGTAGCCGCTGTTCAGGTGCTCGCGCGGATAGTAGCTACCGACGTAGTACTCGTAGTGATTGAAGAAGTGGACCGGAATCTGGTTTCGGGTCAGGAATTCGAGGAGGCGCTTGTTGACGGTGACCTCACCGAAGACGTTCAGATCGTCGACGGCCTCGACCGGAATCGCCTTCTTCTCGTCCTCACCGATCAGCCAGAGGGTGTTCTCCTGGCGCTTCAGCTCCCCGCTCGAAAAGATGTAGATCGATCGTTTGCTCGGCATTAGCTCAGCTCCAACAGATCGGCGCGTAGGCGCAATTTCGGCAGACCGGAATTCGCTTGAGCGGAGGCGGCTTTGGCCGGGCGGCGATTCGACGGATCTCCCGAATCACCCCGCGGAGCTCGGCTTCGAGCTCGGGCGTCAGCTCGACGACGACACGGCGCTTCTCGCTGGGGATCAGCAGCAGCCCCGCCCGTTCGATGCCTTTTTCGTTTTTGAGATAGTAGAGGTAGTAGGCAAGCTGCATCCGGGCGGCGTCGAGGCTCTTGCTGCTCTTCTTCACCTCGGCGACGACCCCCTCGGCCAGATGCAGGTCGATCCGAATGGTGTTGTCGATCAGAATCTCGTGGCGCTCGCGGCGGTAGCTCGATTCGTGGAGCAGCCGACCGAGAGCGAGGAACTCGTTGTCCTCCTGAGGGAGAATCCGGTGGGCCATGAGCCACACCTCGCGCGGGCAGACGTAGTAATACCAGATCAACGTCCCGCCCAACGGCAGGTACGCCGACTCCGCGCTCTCCTCCTCGTCTACCAGATCCGGTGGGTCGTCGGGTCCAGCTTCCATCCAGTCCTCCGGTCGTAATAGTCGGCAAGCTGCGCGCGCGGCACGTGGTAGGACTCGCCGTCGAGAAACGGCAGGTTGCCGGCAAGCACCCGCCGGGGAACCGAGATGACGTAGGGCGCGAGCCGCGGCCGGATCTCGCCGTAGCGCCGCGGCCGGGCGTGCCGGTCGGTGATTCTCCGCGCGGATTCGAAATCCTGCCACGCCGCGGCCGCCTCGTCGTCCAGCTCGAGAAAGACGTCGGCGCTGGGCTGTTCGTCCTCGATCAACGCGAAATCGGCGATCGCGACCGGCCGACCGGCCGGACCCGACTCGGCGTCGTAGAGCAGGGTGCGCGCGGCCTGAAGGACCTCCAGCGACGCGCTCATCGATACCCGGTCCCGCAGCAGACGAAAGTAGCGCTCGACCAGCGGCGCCAGCTCCGGCTCCGAGATCCGCGTCTGCCCCGCCAGCACTTCTCGGCTCGCGTCGAGCAAGACCCGGTCGTAGACGCGCTCGGCGAAGCCACGTCCGCTTTCGTCGATCAGGCGCACCAGGTGCACCAGTCCGCCAGCCGACAGCGCGCCATTGCGATTGCACCGGCCAGCGGCCTGAACGACCGAATCGAGTGGAGCCAGGTCGCGGATGAGCTCGTCGAGGTCGAGATCGACGCCCGCTTCGATGACCTGGGTGCTCACCAGCATCAGCGGCCGGCCACCGACGCCAGCGCGCGCGGCATCGACCGCTTCCTTCGCGCGGCGGATTCCAGCGAGCCGGTCGATCGGCGCGACAAGTGACGAGAGAAAGACAATCTCATGGGTGTCCGCATGCTGACTGGCAAGGAGAGAACCCAGATCGTACGCCGAGCGCGTGGTGTTGACGACGACCCCCACGCTTCGAGTCGGCTGCCTCTCGACCAGCTCGCCAACCCGTTCGACCAGCGTCGCCAGGTCAATCGGCGCGCTCGACTCGTTGAGCAAGGTAATCCGGCGCATCCGGGCAAAGTAGTCGGCCGGACGCGGCACCAGCTCGCGCGGCCGCGCGGTGGGAAACAGCGCTGGCTGGGTGGCGGTCAGCAGGACGAAGGTGGTGCCAAGGGAGGCGGCCAGCTCGCCGGCGAGGCTCTCGAACAGGCTCCAATACCGCGCCGGGAGGGTCTGCACCTCGTCGAGCACGACGACCGCCCCGGCCAGGCGCGCGAGACGCCTCAAGGGCCGCGACCGGTTGTTGACCAGTGTCGCGAACAGCTGCACGAAAGTCGTCACGACGATCTCGCTTTGCCAGCCCTCGATCAGCAGGCGCCCGGCATCCGGATCGATCAGCCGGATCCCGTCTTCTTCCACCGCCCGATAGCGCGAGTCGCCAAGGTGGTGGTGGACGACCAGAACCCGCGAGTCGGGCTGGTCCAGCACGTCCCGCAGCACGCTGGCGTTCTGGTCGATGATGCTGAGAAACGGCAGGCAATAGATGACCCGAGGCAAGTAACCGCGCTCGCGCGCCAGCCTCTCGCGCAGGCCAAGCAGCCAGGACAGGACGGTCAGGGTCTTGCCCAGCCCGGTCGGCGCCGTCAGGCTGTAGAAGTGGTCGTCCAGATCCAGGCCATCGACGGTCGCCCGGACCTCGGCGCGCAGCTGTTCCCGCAGGCTCGCGACGTCGTCGTGACC
>JBOGTX010000155.1:0-3325 GCA_050695695.1 Chloroflexota bacterium | reverse complement strand
GAAACGCTCGGCATGTTCGGCGAGACCGAGTTTCGGGCGATGAAGCCATCCGCCTATTACGTTTGCTTCTCGCGGGGCGGCATCGCCGACGACGTCGCGCTCTTGCGCGCGCTGAACGGGGGCTGGATCGCCGGGGCGGGTCTCGACGTCCACGGCCAGGAGCCGTTGCCGGCCGACAGTCCGTTCTGGACCGCCCCCAACACGATCGTCACGCCGCACAACGGCGCGACGACCGCGATGACGCGCCAGCGCGGCGTCGACATCTTCGTCGACAACCTCAAGCGCTACCTGGCGGGTCAGCCGCTGCGCAACGTCGTGGATAAGCAGGCGGGATACTGAACGCGCTTGAGCGAGCGACCTGGCGCCCTCACCCCTGGTTTTCAAGGCGGCGCAGGCCCGGCCGCCGGAACCGTCCGGTAGCACGCCGCGTCGAATCCGGCGTGGCGCAATTCGGATGTCACGCGTCGGGCCTCGTCGCGTTCGGGGTGCAGGCTGATGACGGTTGGCCCGGCGCCGCAAAGGGATGGGATGCCTCCGGCGCGGCGGACGGCGGAAAAAACGCTCGCGAGCTCTGGAAACAACTCGCGAGCGACGCGGTCGAAGCCGCTCCGGAAGATCCGTCCGTGAATCGGTCGTCCGGCGCGCAAGTCGTCGGCGAGGGTCAGTGTCGCCTGGCCGTCCGACCAGTCTTCCGGCCGTAACGCGCGGTACAACCGCCGCGTCTTATCCGGGTATGACGACGCTACGACGACCACGACGACGAATGCGTCCAGACCCGACAGCGGCTCCAGCTCGTCGCCAAGCCCGGTGGCGAGCCGGGTGCCCCCATGGAGGAAAAAGGCGACGTCGGCGCCAAGCTGCCGCGCCAATCCAGATCGGGCAGTCTCCGCCAGGCCAGGATTCCAGAGCCGGTCGAGGGCGACCAGCGTCGCCGCGGCGTCCGAGCTTCCGCCGCCGAGACCGGCGGCCACCGGAATGTTCTTTTCCAGCGCGATCGAAGCGCCGTGCCGCGTCCCGGTGGCTTCCCTCAGCAGCCGGGCCGCTCGCAGCACCAGGTTGCTCGGATCGGCCGCGAGGTCGCCGTCGCTCGATTCGAAGGTGAGCTCATCCGCCTCGGTAAAAGTCAGTCGATCCGCCAGGTCGATCGTTTGGAGGATCGTGACCAGATCGTGATAGCCGTCGGCGCGCCGGCCGAGAACCTCCAGGCCGAGGTTGATCTTGGCGGGGGCAAGCATCGTGATGGTCGCGGGCGTGGTCATGGCTTAGACAATTCCCCGCCGCTCCATTTCTCCGGTCAGCGCGTTCCACTCGGCGACCGAGAGCGTCTGAGCGCGGCGGGACGGGTCGATTCCGACCGCGCGCACGATCTCTGGCGCGCTCCCGGAGGGCATCCAGAGACGTTGGGCGAGGGCGTTGTGAAGCTGCTTGCGTGGCATGGCGAAACCGGCCGCGACGACTTTGAAGAATTTGTCGGCCGGTACGTCGAGATCCGGACGATCGAGCACGTCGATGCGGAGGACTATCGAATCCACCCGAGGGCGGGGATAGAAAGCGCTGGACGGAACCCGCGTCACCAGCCGTGGCTTGCCGTAGACTTTGACGCTGATCGCCAGCAAGTTGAGATCGCCGGGTGGGGCGAGAATTCGGTAGGCGACCTCGCGCTGGACCATGACGACCATCAGGACCGGGCGTCGACCGGCCTCGAGGAAGTGCCGCAGCGCCGGTGAGGTGATGTAGTACGGAAGATTCGCGATCACCTTGTAAGGGTGGTCTCCGACCAGACCGACCGGCTCGACCTTCAGGGCGTCCCCCTCGACGATCTCGACGTTTGGAGTGAGCTGGAAAGTCTGGCGAAGCACCTTAGCCAATCCGCGGTCGATCTCGATCGCCACGACCCGCGCGGCTTTCGCCGCGAGGTGCCGCGTGAGGTGCCCCAGGCCCGGGCCGATCTCCAGGACGACGTCGTCGGGACCAACGTCCCCCGCCTCGACGACCTTCGCCAGGGCGTGCTCGTTGAGCAGGAAGTTCTGGCCGAAGCCCTTTTGCGGGCGGAGGCCGAGCTCCCTCAGGAGCGTGCGAATCGCCGAGGGCGCATCTGGCGGCTCGCCGCGTCCGATCGACGGCTCGCGCCGATCGGCGGGCTCATCGCCCGGCCCGGGCAGCGGAATCGAGCGCATTGGGATAACCGCCCTCGGAAGCCCTTCGGCGATTCGCCGCGCGGGGAGATGGTGGGATGTTCTGGTCGTGCACCCACCTTTGATCGAGGCTTACCGGCTAGCACACGCCAATCGGCTCAGGTCAGGTAACCCTGCGGCACCCGGAAGGATCCGCTTACCGTTGCTTTCTTCCGAATCTGGCGGGGTTCACAGGCTTCCGCCGCGCAGGACCCAACCTTCGTCGCCTATGCGCGCGTGTCGTCCCGACGAGCACGGGACCGGGGGCGGGAATTCGATCCCGCTGGAGCGGTTTGCGGGTACAGGGCACCGCTAGTTCCCCATCTAGCACGACCAGCTTCATGATACTGGTCCGGACCGAAGCGCGTCAAGCTACTGACCGCCCTGGAGGTAGAACCTTCGATCCGCTTTTACGCCGCGATGCTTGCCGCTCCCCTGGTGCCATGGCATAATCGGCAAGGAGCGTTGGGGGGTAAAGTGATGACAGAACCGGATAACCTCGTCGCGCTGAAGTCAACCAAGGCGCAGCTCGAGGTTGGTCTCATTTACCTCAAGCGTCGACATTCCGAGCTCGAACGCCAGTTATCGCTCGTGCAGAGTCGGCGGGGCGAGCCCCGGATCCATCCGGACGCTCTGCAACAGCTTCAGCGCACGGTCCAGGACCACGCCATCCAGATCGAGCGGCGCAAGCGCGAGATCCAGGAAATCGAAGAGCGCATCCAGATCGCTCACCTGCAAACCGAGCGAAATGGACTCGAATTCCTTTCGGCCGAGCACGCCTCGGTCACCGCCGAGATCAGCGAAGTGCGCGAGCAGATTCTCGAGGCCTTGAAGCAGCTGGCCGGACCGTTGCGCCGCTACGAGGAGCTCGTCGAGCAGAAGAACCGCCTGGTCCGCGGCATCGTCGAGCGCACCGGTCGCGACCAGGCCTACTCCAACTACATCGAGGGCGCGCTGCTTCGCCAAAGCGAATACGTGGACGAGGTCAAGTACGCGGTCGAAGCCCTGCGACGGCAGCGCGTCGTGGCGTGAAGCTGGGTGGCCTCACCCCCTGCCCCTCTCCATCGAAGATGGCGAGGGGAGACGGACGCGGCGCGCTCCGCGCGCCTCCCGGTTCCCCCTCTCCATCGAAGATGGCGAGGGGGCGAGGG
>JBOGTX010000154.1:0-6707 GCA_050695695.1 Chloroflexota bacterium | reverse complement strand
GGATTGGAACCGGCGGAGAAACGCGACCAACTCATCAACCTTCGGCAAGATCATCTCGAGGCCGGCCATGTCGCTTCACTCGGCGAACAGAAAGGCGCCTTCTCGGCTGAAGACAGAGGAACGCTGGGCAAGACCGACTCGATCTGTTTTCATGGGTGGATCATTTGCTCCTGGCGGCTACCACATTCCCGCTCCACTGATCCGTTCCACGAGGTCGGCGCGCCTGGTTCAGCCGACGGAGACTTTTGGTGGAGGATTGGCGCCAGACCAGAGTCGTACCAAATCGTTTGGGTCTGTACAATAATAAATGAGAAGATCCGCTAGCACCGAAATTGCTTTGGTTCGCTGGCGCCCGTTTTCTGGTTTCGCGGTATAGTGAACAAAACGAGATATCGGAGACGCCGGTGCCGATTAACGTCCAGCCGTACCTGGAAGCTTACGTCACACGGTTGAAGCAGTCCGGTGCGCTGAGCGATCCCGCGATCGAATCGGCGTTTTATCGGGTGCCGCGACACCTCTTCGTCGAGCGATTCTTCGTCGGCGACGAGAGCCAGGGATGGATTCCGGTGGAGCACGATCCGGAAGACCCCAAACCGGAGCATCTCGAGACGATCTATTCCGGGACCGCGCTGGTCACCCGCCTCCAGGTCAACCTTGGCACCAGCTCCTCGTCGCAGCCGGCGCTGATGGCGAACATGCTTCAGTTACTCGAGCTCCGGCCGGGCATGTGCGTCCTGGAGATTGGCGCCGGCACCGGCTACAACGCCGGGCTGCTCGCCGAGCTCGTCGGCAACCCCGCGCTCGTCACGACGCTCGACATCCAGCCGGACGTCGTCGAGCACGCTCGGCGGGCCCTGGCCCGGGCCGGTTACGGCGCGGTCCACGTGTGGTGCCGCGACGGCTTCGAAGGGGCGACGGAGGCGGCGCCGTTCGACCGGATCGTCGCGACGGTGGGTTGCCCGGATCTGTCGCCGCGGTGGGCGGAGCAGCTCGCCCCCTCCGGCTTCATGCTCATCCCACTGCGTCACGCCGGCACGAATCCGCTGGTGATCGTCCGACCGGAGGACCGGACCGGGGGTGGCGGAAGCCTCATCGGCGAGGTCGTTGGATCCTCGGGGTTCATGGCGGTGCAAGGGGCGCTGGCCGACCCCGCATATTACGCTTCTGGTCGATCGGCGCCGAATCCCTCCGATGAAGCGCGCATCTTGTGGCCCGACCTGGGTGACCGACGAATGGACTTCTTGTTCTACCTCGGCGTGCGCGATGGCCGGACGCGCCTGTTCCAGTGGCCGAGTCACTTCGGGCTCGTTGCTGAGACGGCCGGTCGGTCGGCGCGCGTCGAGCAGGATCGGCTCGCCGGCAACCCGGCTTTGCTGGACGAATTGGACGCGCTGTACGACGATTGGCGAGCGATCGGTAGCCCAGCCACGTGCGCCTTTCAGTTGCGTTTCACGCCCGCCGACGCTGGTTTTGACGATGGCCCGGCCCGCCGGTCGGCGGCCGGTCCGTGGACGTTGCCCGGCCCGTTTTATCATCGACAGTTTGCGCTTCGGCCCGGGCGATGAAGTTTGCCGGCCACCGCCAGAGCTTTGTTCGCGCGTGCTACAATGGCGCTGACCTGACCACACGCGGATCGTTCGCTTCGACCTCCCTCGGCGGACCGCGCCCTGCTCGATCGGCGCGCTCCATGGTGATGCCCCGGCCGCGCCGTGGACGCTGGCGAAAGGCGAGCAGGCCGGCGACATTCAGGCGAAGGCGCGCCTCGATACCGTGCTTGTCGATCTGACCGAGGCCCTGCGGATCGTCGCCGAGGCGCTTCGCCCGTTTCTGCCGGAGACCGCGGCGCGAGTCGCCGCGCAGCTGGGGGCAGCCCGCGCGCCCGATTGGCTCACCGCGCTTCGCTGGCAATCGCGTAGCGGTGGCCAGTCGATGCCCGCACCCAAGCCGCTCTTCCCGAGGCTTCACTGACGTTGCCCACGTTGTCAATGCTGCCAATGTTGACGCGGACTCGGCAGCGATGCTAGAATCGAGAAAACGCGCGGGAGGCGAGGATGATCGACCCGGTCGCCGTTAACACGTGGGACGACGAGCGCGTCTGGCCTAACTTCGCGTGCACCGCCGCGCTGCTCCACCTTGATCGCTCGGCGCTGACGAAGCAGGCACGGTTGGGGCGGATCCGCTATCTTGCCCGAGGGTTGGGACGCGGTGAGCGGATCGTCCCTCCGATCGAGGTGATTCGCCTTGCCCGGATCTACCGGCGGGTTCCGGTCGACGACGTCATGGACGGGCTTGCCGGTTGGATGGCCGACCGGTTCTTGCTCGATACAGATGAGGTTTTGCTCCATCTGCGGCAACTCGCCGAACTGGCTGACGCGCGAGAAGGGGCGGATCGTCCCCGGGTGGTGAAGCTCGGGCGCCTGGTGCCCCGAAAAATGGACGCGGACGAGTTTCCCGTGCCGGGCCTCACCGAGGCGTTGGCCGCGCGGCGCCTGGCCGCGCCCGCGGTGCGGGTCCTCGGACGCAAGCCCCAGGTCGTCCGGCTTGGCCGTCTACGACCAGGCGACCGACCCTGATTCGATGGCGGCGTTCGATCCTTCGGCCTGGTATCGCACCCTCGCCCCCGAGGACCGCGTGCTCCAAGGCGACCAGTTCTTCGGCGTCACCATCCGGGTCGTCCTCCCGAGCGAGGACCCCCCGGGCGGGTTGGACGTCGGGGAGTACGTCGCCGACGTGATCGTCGCCACCCAGTCCTGCGACCTCGAGCAGTCGAAGGTATCGCAGGTGGAAGTCATTCCGGTCTACTCGCTTCCCGAATGGCTTCGCGAACAGCCAACTTTCTACAATCAATTGGATTCGATTCGTCGGGGTCACGTGCCCGGCGCCTACTTGCTACCGGCCTGGCCTGCGGCGCCGATCGAAGCGGCCTGTCTCACCCGGATCGTCGCCTTCGACGAAAAGCGCGGTATCTCCTGGCGCGAGCTCGACGAAGCGCGCCAGAGACCGCGACTTGGCTTGCGTTCCCCCTATATCGAACACTTCGGACAGGCAGTCGCCCGATTCTACATGCGGGTCGGGCTACCCGAGGACATGCCGCCGGTGGAGTGGAAGCTGGCTGCCGATGGGAGCAAGGGCGAACTGGTGACGCTCGGTCGGAGCGACTTCACCGACCTCGGGCTCGTCGGGCCGATGGTCCCGATTCCGGTCACCGTACAGCGGCTGGCGCTGGTGGCCGGGCCGGACGTGCTCTTCCGAGCGACGGTCGAGCGCGACGGGAGCTATTTCGGCGTGGGCGCGACGCCGCGGGATGCTCTGGAATCGCTGCGTCAACTCCTGCTCGCTCGCCGCGACGAGCTGGCACGCCGACCCGCCCTCGAGGGAAGACGGCGACACTGGCTGCTGGATCTATTCCCAACCGATGGCTGAAGAAGCCTGTCTCCTTCCATAACTCATCCCGAATTTCGGACAGCAAGAGACCGACACCGCGAAGGCGCGAAGGACGCGAAGCGAGAAGGTAGGAGGTAGAATCCAGAAGGCCGACGACGCGTGTAGCCCATCGTTCCCATTCTCGCTTCTACCTTCTCTGTTCTCGTCTCCCTTCGCGCTCTTCGCGCCTTCGCGGTGAACGCTCCCTTGGCGCCCAAAATTCGGGATGCTTCATGTTAGTCAGCCAAAAACCGCCCCAGCACGTTCGCGGTGATCCGCGAGACCCGATCGTCGACCAGCAGCGCGGCGACGTAGGTGATCGAGCCGGGCGCGAACACCGCGCCGCCGGTGGGGCGAGCTCGTAGCAGGTCAGCTCGGCGCCACCATTGTCCGGGTTCAATCCCTTGGCCAGGAGGAGCGTGCCCGGCGGGGACGACGCGCTCCGCTTGTCGGTCTCGTGGCCGGAGGCGCCGTCGGGAATCCGCTCGTGGAGCGTTCTCTCCCCGAAGGTATCGCCCTCGCGCTGAAACTCGAGCGCCGCGTCGTGGATCGCGACGTACCGCTCGTCGCTCACGTAGCCAACCAGCATCCTGATCCGCCTCCCCGAAGTCGTCGAGGGCAGGGTCGGTCAGATCGCCGATGATGAGGGGCTGCTTCGCCACGTCGTCGCCAAGCGCGGCGCCGGCTGGTGGCGCTCCGAGCAGGTCGAGCAAACGCTCCCCGATCGTTCCCAGGATCCCCCCGCCGGGCATCGTCGCCCTGGCGAGCTGCTCCATCTGGACGGTCCGCATCCACTCGTTGACGTCCTGCTTGGTATTGAGGTCGTGCCCTCGGGCCAGGCCGAAGGCGCGTTGGACGAAGTCACAGAACGCCTCCAACTCGGGAATCAGCAAGTCGAGGTCTTCTGGCCGCCCCGTCACCTTCTCCGCGAAGACGTCCCGAGTCTCTCGGATCTCGGGCGCGTCCAGCTCGGCCGGGCTGACGCCCACGTATCGCAGTGCGTAATCGAGGAACATCCCAAGCCGGCCACCCGGCTCGACGCCCCGCGCCGCCAGCGCCGCGCCCTCCGGGGACTCGGCGAACCGCTGAGCTACCTCCTCGACGTAGCGGCTGGCGGCCGCCTCGTCGACCTCTCCTTCTTCGTTCACCAACTTCCGATGGAAATCGAAAGTCACGGCGATCAACTCCTCGAACGGAGTATAACATCTCGTCGATTACGCCGACTTGACCGTGATCGAATCCAGACCGGTGCCGCCGTTGGGCTGGGTGATCGTGTAGGTGGTGTTCTGGGGCGTGCCGTTGCCATCCACGCAGCGCGCGGCGAGGTTCACCGAGCCGGAGGCCGACATCACGAACGTCCCCTGCCAGCGGGCCCAGACGTCCTTGTCGGGTGGGTCTTCGAGAAACGACGCTCGTTTCCAGGTCTGGCCCCCGTCGGCGCTGAACTCGACTCTCGACACGCCGCGGCTGCCGGCGTAGGCGATCCCGGCGATGCGCTGGGGACCGGCCGGCAGGGTCGCGTTCAGGCCCGGTACGTCGATCCGGGTCATCGCCTGGACGATCCCGTCCTTGCTCCAACCCAAACGCCCGTAGTAGTCGGTCGTCACCGTCCGCGTGGGCTGGATGCCGATCACCCACTTCGGGCTTTTCATGCCGTAGCGCCCCGGCACCAGCAGGCGCGCCGGGTAGCCGTGCTCGAGCGGCAGCACCTTGCCGTTCATCTCGTAAACCAGCAGGGTGTCGTTCAGCAGCTCCGGATCGGCCGGCAGGTAGGAGGTGAACTCGTCGGCCCCGCGAGTGACGATCCCGACCACGCCCGGCTTCAACCCGCCCCCCAGTGCCAGGACGTCCTTCAGGCGCACGCCCTTCCAGTGGGCGTTGCCGATCAGGCCGCAGCCGAAAGGAACGGCCTGGCACTGGTTGACCCAGTTGGAGATGCACTCGAGGGTCCTGTCGATCTGGATCGAAGGTAGCTGATAGAGGATCGGCAGGTCGAGCTGGACCGGGTTGGCGACCTCGCCGTCGAGTACCAGCCGCCACTTCGCGGGATCCACCACCGGATCGCCACCCGCGTTCTTGGTGGTGATGTAGAAGCCGTTCGCCGGGGTGTACTCGCCGGCCAGCTGGCCCATGGCCTGGGTCGACGCGCTCAGCGCGCCGTTCTGGTCGCGGGGGACGGCCTGAGCGGGCGCTGGGCGCGGTGGAATGACGATCTTGCCGGCGGCGGTCGGCACTGGCGTTGGCGTCGCGACCGGAGCGGAGGTCGCTACCACGGTCGGCTGACTGGCCGCGGCCACGGTGGGAACCGGCGCGGCGGTCGCCACGACCGCCGCGGGGCCGGTCGTGGCCGTCGTTGGCGCCGCGACCGGCGTGGCGTTGACGACCGGGGCCACGGTCGCGACCGGGGATGGGGAAGATGGAACGGCGGTCGGAGCGTGCAGGCTGCTCACGTTGGCCAGGGGAAGGGAGCTATTCGAGGCGCCGGCGTTCTGGCCAAGCCAGAAGGTGGCGGCGTAGGCCACGCCGGTGCCGGCGACCGCGCCAATCAAGGCGCGCCGCGACTCGTTGCCGACCGTGACCGCGTTGGCCGATCCCGCGACGCGTGGGCGCGTCAGCCACCAAAGGACGAGCAAGACTGTTCCGTAGGCAAGGGCCAGCGCCAGGTAGCTCGCGTCGGTCAGCAGGACGTCCTGGGGCAGATCCATCCCGAAGAAGCCGGCACCGGTCACCGGCATGACCACGAGCATCGCGAACAGCCAGAGGCCGAACGCCAGGCCGAGAATCGACGACGCGCCCTTCCGAATGGCGGCGGCCCCAAGCACGATCAAAATCGCGGCCAGGCCGACGTAGTTGCCGTCGAGCGCGAGGTGCTTGGCGCTTGTGCCGAACTTTTCCAGTCCTGCCTCGAAGAAATCGATCGGAATGAACTGGAGCGACCAGTCCAGGATCCGCTCCGGCAGCGTTCGGATCTGATAAGTATCGCGCGCCCAGAACATCAGCGCGATCGCCACGACGGTGGCCGGCACCGCCAGCGCCAGGGCGACCGGCCAGGACAGCCGGGCCGTGCCGCCCTTCTCCAGTCTCGTACTCATCGGTTCGCTCCATTCTTTCGCTTCGGTTTTCGACGTGTAGTATCAGTCAGGTGACAAACGTTACAGGCCGGGGCGTGGCCTCGCCCCCTGCCCTTTTCCATTTCTGGCGAAATGGCGAGGGGAGGACGGGCGCGCTCGGCGCGCCTCCGGTTCCCCCTTTCCATTTGCGGGCAAATGGCGAGGGGGCGAGGG
>JBOGTX010000153.1:0-3189 GCA_050695695.1 Chloroflexota bacterium | reverse complement strand
GCTACCCCGACGCCTTGGCACCGCGCCCAGGTCAGCCATCCGAACCCGACCCACCAGGAGGCTGCCTAGTGCCTGTTCTTGCGAACACATGTTCCTGCCCACTCCTGAGAGCTTGTCTCCTGCCCGTGCCCAGTCGGTCGGGGCAACCAGAACGGGCAGGAGACAAGCTCCCTCCCCGCCCCCGTCCCATCCCCCTGCCCTACGGCGTGCGGACGCCAGTTCCAAAGTTCGGGATGCCTCGCGCAGGATTCTGAATGACCGATCGCTCTCGGAATGACAAAGTCGTCCGCCGTGAGCAATTGGCATCCAAACCAGGGACGGCTACGCCTTCTTCTCCTGCTGGCCGGCCTCGCGCTCGCCTTCCTTCGCGGCCTTGCCGATCCCGAAAAGCCCGACCTCCTTTTCGCGGTTTCGCTCGCGGACCACCTTATTCAGGGCGTCGATCAGCTCCGGCTTGGTGTACGACTTCTCGGGAATCCGCCGGAAGTAGGTGATGACGTCGGGGACCACCGACGCTTTGGCCTCGGCTTCCATGATCTTGTCGAGGGGAATTTGCTGGTTCGGATTGTTTCCGTACAGCTCGTCGATCACGCGGTCGGCGTTCACCAGGGAAGGCATCGGGTACTCGACCGAGCCCAGATTGGTCCCTTTCTCTTCGGACATGGTGTCACCTCATGCTTGGATTGAGCCCGTGGTTGCCGCAAAGGGCGTGCCACAGCGTACCGAATCAACTGGCTTTGTGGTATCGTTGAGCCAGCCAGACCAACCAGACGGCGCGGACCCAGAGGTTTGGGCGAAGCGGACCGGCCGTAAGGAGATCGCTCGTGAATCTGCTCGACTTGCCCTACCCATCGCAGCGGATGCCGACGGTGGCCCGACGGGGCGTCGTGGCGACCAGTCAGCCGCTGGCGGCGCTGGCCGGCCTCGAGATTCTCCAGGCCGGTGGGAACGCCCTCGACGCCGCCCTCGCCACCGCGACGACGCTCGCCGTCGTCGAGCCGACGTCCAATGGACTCGGCAGCGACGCTTTCGCGCTGGTCTGGGACGGCGCCAAGCTCCACGGCCTCAACGGCTCGGGGCGGGCGCCCGCCGCGCTCACCGCCGAGATCGTGCGCGCGGCCGGTCATTCCACGATGCCGACCCACGGCTGGCACCCGGTGACGGTACCGGGCGCTCCCCGGGCCTGGCGCGACCTCCACGAGCGCTTCGGTCGTCTGGATTTCCAACGGGTGCTCGCCCCGGCGATCGCCGCGGCCGAGGGTGGCTACGCGGTCACCCCCATCGTCGCGGCTGCCTGGCAAACCGCGGCGCGATCGTACGCGCGCGAACGCGGCCCCGAGTTCGCACCGTGGTTCGACACGTTTACCGTCGACGGTCGGGCGCCCCAGCCCGGCGACGTCTGGCGGCTGCCCTACCACGCGCGAACCCTGCGCCGAATCGCCGAGTCGAAAAGCCTCGACTACTACGAAGGAGAGACCGCCCGGCGAATCGCCGCTTTTGCCTCGGACACCGGCGGCTTCATCACCGACGACGACCTCGCCACTCATACCAGCACCTGGGTCGAGCCGATCACGACGAGCTATCGCGGCTACGACGTCTGGGAGATTCCGCCGAACGGACAGGGCGTCGCCGCGCTGCTGGCGTTGAACATCATCGAAGGCTTCGACCTGGCCAGCCTGCGGCGCGAGTCGGTTGACGCGTACCATCTTCAGATCGAGGCGATGAAGCTTGCCTTCGCGGACGCCTACCGCTACGTCGCCGATCCGGAGCAGGTGACCGTCCCAACGGCCGGCATGCTCTCCAAAGCCTACGCGGCCGAGCGCCGCGCCCTGATCGACGACCTGGCGAGAGCCCGCGAGCCCGGCGATCCCCCGCGTGGCGGAACGGTCTACCTCTGCACGGCCGACGCCGATGGCATGATGGTCAGCTACATTCAGTCGAACTATCAGGGCTTTGGCTCCGGCGTCGCGGTCCCGGGGACCGGCATCTCGCTGCAGAACCGCGGCGCTTGCTTCCGTCTCGAGCCGGATCACCCGAATGTGCTCGCGCCCGGCAAGCGCCCGTTCCACACGATCATTCCGTCGTTCCTCACCCGAGATGGCCAGCCGGTTGGCCCATTTGGCGTCATGGGCGGGCCGATGCAGCCGCAGGGGCACCTTCAGATGGTGCTCAATACTGTCGACTGGGGCATGAACCCCCAGGCGAGCCTCGACGCGCCGCGCTGGCAGGTGACCACCGGCCGGCAGGTGATGGTCGAGCCCGAGGTCCCCGCGCCGATCGTCGAGGAGCTGACCAGGCGCGGCCACGAAGTGAACGTCGTGGGCGAGCGCGCGCCCTTCGGACGCGGTCAAATCATCTGGCGGCGGGGAATCTGGGAAGAGCCGGCCAACGGCGTGCCTTCGTTGATTGCCGGGAGCGACAAGCGCTCCGACGGGCTGGCGATCGGATATTAGCGATGGACGAGGCAGCCCCCATCAACCCGCCAATCATCACGATCCGCGGCGAGAAGGTTGCCCTTGGACCGGTGAGCCGCGAGGTGATCGTGCCACTCGGGCTGAAGTGGCTGAACGACCTCGAAGTGACTCGAACCCTCGGCGTTGGCGCGAGCCATCCATTGACCCTCGAAGCGGAGGAGGTCTGGTACGACCGCGCGAGCCGGAGCGAGACCGACGTCATCTTCCTGGTGTATGAGCAGGCTACCTTGCGAGTGATTGGCAGCACCGGCTTGCACCACGTCGACCACTTCAATCGGACCGCCGAGTTCGGAATCCTGATCGGCGAGAAAGATTGCTGGGGCAAAGGATACGGCACCGAGACTGCCCGCCTGATGCTGGATTACGCCTTCAACGTGCTCGGCCTTCACAACGTCATGCTGAAGGTCTTCAGCTACAATCAGCGCGGCATTCGCGCCTACACCAGGGCCGGGTTCAAAGTCATCGGGCACCGGCGGGAGGCGCACCGCTTCGGTGGCCGAGCCTTCGACGAGATTTTGATGGATTGCCTGTCCACCGAGTTCCAGGGTTCGACGTTCCAGGCGCTGTTGCCGGATGGCTAGCGGATGCCTGAATCGGGCGCGTGGCCTCACCCCCTGCCCCTCTCCATTGGAAATGGCGAGGGGAGAGAGACGCGGCGCGCCAAGCGCGCCTCCCGGGTCTCCCCTCTCCACGTCCGGTGGAGAGGGGGCGAGGG
>JBOGTX010000152.1:0-3442 GCA_050695695.1 Chloroflexota bacterium | reverse complement strand
CCCCAACCTCGAGGCGAGCGCGCGTCACCAGCATGTGCCAGGCGCTCAGGTACACGACCGGTATCGCCGCGGCCTCCTCGAATGACAGACCCGCGGGCTTGCGAAACAGGTTCGCCGCGGGAACGCTGACGAGGCCGGCATAGGCGCCGTTCACCGCGCCCCCGAGGAGGCGCAACTGCTCGCAGGAGTTCTCGGCCCCGGCCAGGCAGCTTGGACAACGGCCGCAGTAGAAGTAGGGGAGGAGCACCACGTCGCTCCCGATCCAATCCGAATCGACGCCTGCGCCCACCGCGATGACCTGACCCGCCGCGTCGGAGCCGAGGATTCGGGGCAGCCCCGGCTCCCGTAGCCCACGGCGGACCCAGACGTCGCGCTTGTTGACCGATGCCGCGCGCACCTCGACCAGCGCCTCGCCCGGCCCCGGTTGGGGGTCCGGCAGATCAGCCGGAACGAGCACCTCCGGGCCACCGTGCGCGTGCATCACGATTGCTTTCACTCGGTCGTCACTCCTTTGAACCGGCGCCGCGCGTCAGGGCGACCAGCGCCAGAGCTTCGCGGCGGTCCCGCCCAGCGTCCACCTCCGCTCGTCGTCGGTCAGCTCCAGCGCCTTCGCGAACAGCTCGACCGTCTGTTGGTAGGTGAACTTTGGATTGTACTGGGCGGTGGGGAAGTTACTACCGTACAGGCAGCGCTCCGGCCCGAAGGCGTCGATGATCCGTCGGGGCATCCAGTGAACGTCCTCGAACGGGTAACCCTGTTTGCTGGCCGAGCCGAAGAAGGTGAGCTTCGCGTAGACGTTCGGGTAGCGCGACATCGCGAGCACCGGCGCCAGGTCGGGCTCCTTCGGATCGACGTTGGGCGAGATGTAGCCGCAGTGGTCCAGGATGATTGGAAGGCTCGAGAACTGCGCGGCCCGCTTCGCGAGGAGGGGGTACTCGTCCAACGCCGCGCAGGCATCGAGGGCGATTCCCAGGTCGGCCGCCTTGGCCCAGAGCGGCGTCGTCGCCGGGTCGTCGTAGGGCCCCAGACCCATGACGCGTCCGTGAATCCGCAGGCCACTCACGCCGTGCTCCTTGACGTACCGTTCGAGTTGGCGTGGCCCCTCCAGGTGTCGCGGGTCGATCAGCACCGCGACCGCCAGCCAGGAGCGGTTGCCCGGTAGGATGTCGAGCACGTAGCGCATGTCCCAGCGATAGGGCCAGGGCGAGATGGTGACCGCACGGTCGACGCCGGCTTGATCCATCTGCCTTTTCAACAGCTCGACCGATCCGCTCGTGAGTGGCCGGTAGGTCGCCGCCGGATCCGCGACCGGGTAACGCGCCGGGTCAGGCGCGAAGAGATGGGTGTGGGAGTCGATAATCAATGCGCTCCTCACAGCTTCAAAATGCCCTCGGTGAGTCCGCGAACTAACCACCGTTGCAGGGCGATGTAGATGATCACGACCGGAGCCGCCGACGTGAGCAGGAGGGCGCAGTCGGTCCCGTAGGTCGCGTATTTCCCGGTGAACGACGAGCCCGCGAAGAACGGGGTAACCGTGACGAGCAGCTTTTGAATGCCGACCGAAATCGTCAGCAAGGTGTCCTGATCGATCATCGTCAGCGTGACCAGAAAATCGCCCCAGACCGCGACGAAGGTAAAGATGGCGACGACGACCATGCCAGCGGCGCCCAGCGGCACGGCCAGAAACCAGAACACCTGTAGCCAGGAGGCGCCGTCGATCCGCGCCGCTTCCTCGATTTCCTTGGGGACGGAAAGGTAGGTTTGGCGCATGATGAAGATCGGCGTCGAGAGGCCGCCGGAGAACAACAGGATCAATCCCAGCAAGCTATTCCGAAGGTGGAGAAACGACATCAGCTCGTAGAGCGCCATCAGGCCACCCGACCGCGGCACGAAGATCAGCATGATCAGAAGGACGAAGATCAGATCTCGTCCGCGGAAGTCCATGCGGGCAAAAGCGTAGCCGGCCAGAGACGAGAGCAAGACGACCAGGAAGACTGTCCCGAACGACACGACGAAGCTATTGCGCATGTAAATCGGGAAGTTGGCAAGTTTCGTCACCATGTACTCGTAGTTGGCTAGCGTCGGGTGGTAGGGAATGAGCGACGGGATCGCCTGATACAGCTCGTCGGACCCTTTGAGCGACGAGGATACTGCCCAGATCAGGGGGACCAGGACGATGAAGCAAAACCCGAGGAGCAAAAGATTGAAGATGGCCTGCGAAGGCCGGAACCACCGCACCGCCGCGCGGGGAACCACCACGGACCGGCTCGTGATCACGATTCCGTCACTCCTGATCTGGATTAATCGCGCTCGGGACGCAGCAACCGAAACGCGAGGGCGGCGAGGCACATGGAGATCAGTCCGAGGAACAGGCTCATCGCGGCCGCGTAGCCGAGCCGGAGGTCACCGAACTGGAAGGCTTGCTGATAGAGATACAAACCCAGGGTCAGGGTCGCATTCTGGGGTCCGCCGTTGGTCATGATCAGCGGCTGCTCGGTCACGCTGATGACGCTGGTGTACAAAACGAGGACCAACAAAAAGACTGGCCGAAGCAGCGGCAGGGTGATGCTCCAGATCTGTTGGATTGGGCCCGCGCCGTCGATCGACGCCGCTTCGTAAAGCTCGCGGCTGATTCCGTAGATGCCCACCAGAAAGAGCAGCGTGTTCGCGCCAAATCCCTTCCAGACGTCAGCGCCCACGATCGAGGGTAAGGCCCACGAGGGATCGCCCAGCCAGTTGGGCGGACTGCTCACGCCAAAGACGTTGGTCAGCATGAGGTTCAGATAGCCGAATTGGAGATCGTACAGCTGATTCCAGAGGAGGAGCGCCACCGAGATTGGCAAAATCACCGGCAGGTAGGTGATGACTCGGTAGGTACCGGCCAGTACCCCATTCGTCACCCGGGAGATCAAGATGGCCACGACGAGCGCGATGACGATCCCGATTGGAGCATCGAGGATCGAGTACGTCACCGAGATCGACAGGGAGGGCCAGAACTGGCTGTCGTTGGTGAACATCTCTTTGAAGTTGCTCAGCCCGTTCCAGTCCCACTCGGAGCCCGGCACGAGGTATCGGTAGTCGGTAAAGGCCATGGTAAAGCCGCGGAGAATCGGCCAGACGTTGAAAATGAGGTAGATGACCAGCGCCGGCGCGATGAAGACGTACCCCCAGGGGTTGCCCCAGCCCCGCGACCGCGCCGCCCGATATTCGCGGGCCAGTTGCCGAAGCGTGTTACCGTCCCTGGGCGTGACCCGCGAGGAATCCGCCACCACCAGCCTCCTATCGCGTCAGAAGCATGAGATCCTGGAAGAATGGGGCGACGAGGACGCGGCCTCACCCCCTGCCCCTCTCCATCGGAGATGGCGAGGGGGGGATCCGCGGCGGCGCGCCGCGCCGCGCTCCGGGTTCCCCCTCTCCACCTCCGGTGGAGAGGGGGCGAGGG
>JBOGTX010000151.1:0-6505 GCA_050695695.1 Chloroflexota bacterium | reverse complement strand
GTCCAGGTCGTCGCCGGAGACCAGAACTGGAGCACCCAGGTGCGGGGAAACTACCCGTCGATTTTCGAGATCCAGAACTGGCAGATCGCCGACGGCGCCGCCTTTGACGACCAGGACGAGGCGTCAGCGGCGCTGGTCTGCGACCTCGGCCAGACCGTCGCCCAGAACCTCTTTGGCGCGACGGATCCGGTCGGTCAAACGGTTCTGATTCGGAACGTGCCCTTCAAGGTCAAAGGCGTGCTCGCCGCCAAGGGAAGCAACGGCGGCGACCAGGACGACGTCATCCTGGTGCCGTTCGGGACCGCGAATCTCCGCCTCCAGCACCTGCCGTTCGTCGGCACCATCTACGCTCAGGTGGCGCGCACGCAAGACATCGGCGCCGTCCAGCAAGCGATCGAAGATCTGCTCCGGACGCGACACCGCCTGCGGCCGGATCAGCCGGATGACTTCGTGGTGCGCGACAACAACCAGGTGATCCAGACCGCGCAGCAGACGACGAACACCCTGGCCTTCTTGTTGGCCGGCGTCGCGTCGATCTCGTTGATCGTCGGCGGCATCGGGATCATGAACATCATGCTCGTCTCGGTGACCGAACGCACCCGCGAGATCGGTGTGCGCATGGCGGTGGGGGCGCGCGCCAGCAACATCCTCTCACAGTTTCTGATCGAGGCGGTGCTGCTGAGCGGAGTTGGCGGCATCCTCGGCATCGCGGCCGGAGTGGCGGTCTCGACGGCGCTGGGCCAGTTCTCGCCGGACCTCCACCCGGTCGTATCGATCCCGGCGATCGCGCTTTCGTTCGGCTTCTCCGCGTTGGTCGGAGTCTTCTTCGGCTTCTACCCGGCCCGGAAGGCCTCGCGGTTGGATCCGATCGAAGCGCTGCGCTACGAGTAGGTTGGATTGACCGGCTGGCCGAGTCGGTTGAGCCAGGACAACAGATCGATCTCCAGGGAGGAGCCCTTTTGCAGGACGGCGGCGACCCGTCCGGTGAGGATCGCCTTGTCCTCGGGAGTAAGATCTTTCGCGGTCACCGCGAGGATTGGAATCTCTCGGGTAGCCGGGTCGCGGTGCACCGCGTCGATGACGTCGAAGCCGTTGATCTCGGGCATGACCAGGTCGAGCACGATGACGCTCGGCCGTTCCCGCGCGGCCAGGCGGATGGCGTCGGCGCCGCCGGTCGCCCGCAGGGTCCGGAAGCCTTCCGGGGTGAGCATCGCCGTCAGCAGGTCGAGGGTGGCCAGGTCGTCGTCGACGATCAGCACCCGAAGGTCGCGCTCGGCGGTCCGGGCCGCGCGGGTCAGGCGCGCCAGGCACTTCAGCAGGGCGTCGCGCTCGATCGGCTTGACGAAGTAATCGACGGCGCCCAGCGCGTGTCCGGTCCCGGCATCGTCGACCATCGAGACGATGATCACCGGTACGTCGCGGACCGCGTCGTCCCGCTTGAGGGCGCGCAGGACGTCCCAGCCATCGAGGGTGGGCAGGAAGATGTCCAGAAGGATCGCCCGCGGCTGAAGCTCGCGCGCCTGGTGGATCGCCTGATCGCCGTCCTTCGCCACGGCGGTGCGGTATCCACCCTGGTCAAGGTAGTACGCGAGCAAGTGGGCCGCCCGGGGATCGTCCTCGACCACCAGGACCAGTGGTTGCTCGCCGTCGCGGGCGATCGGCTCGGCGGCGAACGGGGATTCCTCGGGCGTCGAGGGCGCCGGCCCAAGCGCGTTCGGCAGCACCACGTGGAAGCGACTTCCTTCGCCCAGGGTGCTTTCGACCCAGATCTCCCCTCGGTGCAGGGCCACCAGCCGACGCGTCAGCGCCAATCCGAGACCGGTCCCTTCGTAGCGCCGTTCGGGTCCGCTCTCCACCTGCTGGAATTCCTCGAAGATCCGTTGCTGATCCGCCGTCGCGATGCCGATGCCGGTGTCGGTCACGCTGAGCCGCACCGCCCCCGGCCGGGCGCGGGCGGTGACGGTGACTTTTCCGTGCTCCGGGGTGAACTTGATCGCGTTCGCGAGGAGGTTGTAGAGAATCTGCTTGGTCTTGCCGGGATCGGCCACCAGCTCCCCGGCCTCGGCGACGTCGGTGATCACGTCGATCCGCTTGCGCAGGGCGAGCGGGCGCACCACGGTCACGACTTCGTCCACCAAAGTTGGCACCGCGAAGCGTTCGACTTGCAGGTCGACGCGACCGGCCTCGATCTTCGCCAGATCGAGAATGTCGTTGATCAGCGCCAGGAGGTGGGTTCCGCTCTGGTGAACGGTATCGAGGTAGGAGCCGCGGGTCTCCGGCGAGAATTGGCCGTCGGTGTCGTCGAGCAACAGCTCGGTGAAGCCAAGGATCGCGTTGAGCGGCGTGCGCAATTCGTGCGACATATTCGCCAGGAACTCACTCTTGAGCCGACTGGCGCGCTCCAGCTCGTCGTTCTTCCCGCGGACCTGCTCCTCGAGACGCCGACGCTCGGCGACTTCCTGGTTGAGGCCGTGGACGGCGGATTCGAGCTCCTTGACGGTTTGCTGAAGCCTGGCGGTGCGCTCGTCGACGCGTCGCGCGAGATCCGCGTTGAGGTGCTGGAGCTCTTCCTCGGCCTCGGCCCGCTCCGCGGTTCGGGCGGCCAATCGGTCGCGCATCTGCCCGAAGAGGGACGCCAATCGCTCCACCTCGGCGATCCCGCTCCGGGGCAGGGGAGCCGCGGCGTCGCCGGTCGAGAGGCGATCGACCGCTCGGGCCAGCGTCCCTAACGGCGCCGCCAGGCGGTCCGCCACGAACACTCCGACCACCGCCGAGCCGGCGATGGCAAGCAGGAGCAGTGCGAAAGCCAGATCACGTTCGGCGTCGATCGTGGCGAGGATCTCGGCGGTCGGGCGCTCAACGATTACGCCCCAGCCCAGGCCGGCTATCCGCGCGTATCCAGCGAGCTGCCCACCGGTCGCCGTCCGAATGCGCAAAGCTCCCGAGCCCGAGGACGCGAGCATGGCGGCGACGGCGGGATCGCGCGAGACGTTGGCTACCGGCGCCATCGAATCGGGGTCGATGATCACCCGCCCATCACCGTCGACGACCCTGACCGAAGTGCCCGTTTCCCGGTTCGGATCGAGCGCGGCCAGACTCGCCGCGACCGTTGCCGACTCGCTCTCGGCGGCGAGAAACCCTCGCACCTGGCCGGTTCGATCGAGCGCCGACGCGGCGTAGACGAAGACCGGCCGATGGAGCTGGGGCGACATCGTCACCAGCACGGCTGGCGCGTGGGTGCGGCGGACCTCGTCCAGCAACGCGGGCGGGAGGGGTGCGAGCGACAGATCGTCGCTCCGCGCGATCGGTGCGCCGTTCGCGGCATAGGTCGAGAACGCGAAGACGTCCGAGACCACCAGCGAACCCAGCGCCGCCCGCTGCGCCGGTGGGGCGAGCGCGAAGAGATCGACCCGCGACGTCACGGTCGGCAAAACCGAAAGGTGCAGCCGAACGTAGTCCCGAAGGTTCTGGCCGCGAGTGGTCGCCAGCGTCTTCTGCTCGGTCGCGGCCTGAGCGATGACGACACCCTCGGTCAGGTCCGCGCCGGCGGCCAGCGCGACGACGAGGGGTACGCACGCCACGGCGATCAAGGTCAAGGCGAGCCGGGTGCGAAGCGAGGTCCGATCGACTCGCCCCAGAACCGGCCCGAGCCCGGGCAGTAGCGCGACGACCACGCCGAACCCGCCGAAGTAGGCGACGCCGGTCCATGCCTGGCTCGGCCGCGCGACCAGGACGGCGAACGCGCAAAACGTGACGCCGACGATCAGGTGGCCGATCCAGACGAGAGCGTTGGGAGCTCGACGGACCTGGACGAAAAGCAAGATCAGGCCGCCGGCGAGGAAGGCCACGCCGAACGCGATTGGAAAGATCCGCTGTGGATCGTCGAATGCCGCGCCGGCCGGACCGGGCAGCGCCCGGGTTACCGCACCGATCAAGGTCGAGGTGAGCGCCATGAGCAGCACGAACAGGTCGCCCGGAACCGGGTCGCGCCGATCGGCGGCGAGGAAGGGCGCCGCGGCGGTGCCGAGGCCAAGCACCCCGTACACGACCAATCCGGTGACCGCGCCGTTGGCGCCGAAGCCGAGCGCGACCAACAGGAGCACCGCGCCGGCCAACCCGTGAACCCCGACGACGAGAGAACGCCGGGGCGCGAGCACCGCCGTGGCGATCAGGCCGGGGCCGGCGAGCAGGAACGCCACTCCCCACTCGGGAAGGTAGGGTTGGAGAACGGCGTAGGTGACGCCGCCGAAGTGGTACGGCACCACCAGGATCGACGCGCCCATGATCGCGCAGAACGCTCCAACCGTTACCTGAAGGGTATTGATTCTCGAACGCTCGATCGTCACCGTCACCGCCCCGCGACGGGAAAGCCGCGCGCCCAGCCCGGTGTCAGGACTGCCAGCGGCGCGCGGTAACAATCCAGCCGGCTTCTAGCCTAGCTGCTGTCAGGGTAGCGCACCGCCTGTACCGCGTCAAGGGCAAAAGGGCCTGCTTAGTGCTCTGTCGCACGCCCTCTTCGGCAGAAATTGTTGCTCCCAACAAATCCACACATTCACGGTCCCTTGCGTACCCAAGCCATCGTCGCCTATGATTGCCCCAAGAAGGGGCGGGCTCGCCCGGGGACAAAGACACGTGCCGAGGAGGGTAAAATCATGTCTGTTCTGGCCGAAGACGCGGGCAAGCGTCGGATCTATCCGACGATCAAGCGCCCGGGGAATCCTCCGCTCAACACCCGCTACCTCCGGCGCACGTGGCTCGACGTGCCCTACGCCCGGGGATGCCCGCGCGCCCGCATGGACGTTTACCTGCCCAATGCTGGCGCTGGTCCGTTTCCGGTGATCCTCTTCGCGCACGGCGGCGGCTACTTCACCGGCGACAAGGGCGACTACGAGACCTACCCGCCGCTGGAAGGTCTCAAGCGCGGCTACGCCGTTTGCGCGATCAACTACACGCTCAGTGGCGAGGCGTTATTCCCGCGACAGATCCAGGAAGGCAAAGCCGCGCTGCGCTTCATCCGCGCGAACGCGGCGGAGTATAACCTCGACCCCTCGCGGATCATCGCCTGGGGCATGAGCGCGGGCGCGAACCTGGTCGCCATGCTCGCGACCACCGGCCACCGGCGCTTCCCCGAGCTCGAGGACCTCGCGATGGGCAATCCCGACCAACCCCACCACGTCGACGCGTGCATGATCTGGTTCTGCCCGACCAGCCTGGCTCCGCTGGCGGACTTCCGGCTGGCCGACGTCGAACCGGCGGCCGTCCACGCCGGTCCCGAGGCGGTGATGAGCTGGTACTTTGGCATGAACCTGGAGGAGGTGCCGTCCGAGATGCTCGCTCTCGCCAATCCCGAGACCCACGTCAGCCCGGCGGCTCCGCCGTTCGTGATTCAGCACGGCAAGCCCGATCGGATCGTCCCGTACGTTCAAAGCGTCAGATTTGCCGACAAGCTCAAATCCGCCATCGGTGAGAACCGAGTCCGCCTGACGATCTTCGACGACTACGTGCACGCCGATCGCCGTTTCGAGACCATGCACAACTGCTCGCTCGTGCTCGATCAGCTCGAGGACCTGCTCGGCGCGCTCCCCGGTCGGTGAACGAGAACGCGAGCTTCCCTCCGTCCCCCTGGCGCGGGGGGATTGGACTCTGGCGCCCTCCCCGCGTCGGGGAGGGCGGGGGGAGAGGTTGCTCGCCGGCCACAAGGCAGCAACGTTTGCTCTAAATTCCGCTCTTGTCCACGTCCGGTTCCACCGAGTCTTTCCAGCCCGAGGCGAGCTTGACGGCCTCGTAGAACGGGGGGGCTTTCAGCCGGTCCGGGACCTTCCGGGCGCTGGGCCATCGCGGCCCGCTCGTAGGTCGGCGCGTTAACGACCGCGGACTTCCCCTTGATGATCGCGTCGGCCCAACGTCACGGGGAGTCAACGACCCGGGAGCGAGTCGCGCCCGCTGGACGATCGCCGCGTTCGCCGTGGCCGGCTGGGGCACCTCGCCGATTGGCACCGCCGCGTGCGACGCGCCGCCGGTCGTCGCGACGCGGGAAGGCGATTGAGAACGCGCTTTCGAGTCCATCGAATCCTGCCTCGATCGACACAACCGGGCTCATTGTATCCGATAACCGGGCAGGCGGGTAGGACCTTGTCGAATAAATTGACGGAATCGTCAAGCGTCACGGATACTCAGTATCGCTGGCCGCGACGCGTCGACGATGAGACGCCAGCATGAGGGAGTGCCAATGGACCCGATGACCGGGCAACCCGCCGCCGCGGGCTCGCGACCAACGCTGGACGCGCCGCCCATCCCGATCAGCCGCCGCCACTTCGTTCGGGGGCTCGCGGGCGCCGTCGCCTTGAGCGGGACCGCTTTCATGGTCGCCTGTCAATCGCCCGCTGCCGCGCCGACCGCGCCAGCCGCGGCCCCGGCGGCGACCAGCGCGACTGGCGCGGCGCCGACCGCGACGAGCCCGGCGCCGACGACCGCGCCGGCCAGCTCGCCCACGGTCACCTCGGCC
>JBOGTX010000150.1:0-2276 GCA_050695695.1 Chloroflexota bacterium | reverse complement strand
TTCCTGCTGCGGATCGAAGATACCGATCAGGACCGGATCGCCGCGGGCTCGCTCGAGGCGATTTACGAGAGCCTGCGCTGGCTGGGCATGCCGTGGGACGAGGGGCCGGAAGTCGGAGGACCGTTCGGTCCGTACTTCCAGTCCGAGCGTCTGCCGATCTACCGCGGCTACGCCGACCAGCTCATCGCGAGCGGTCACGCCTACCGCTGCTTCTGTACTCAAGAGCGGCTGGCCGAGGTGCGCGCGGCCCAGGAAGCGCGCAAAGAGCCACCGCGCTACGATCGCTTCTGCCGCTACCTCGACCCCGCCGAGCAGGAACGGCGCGCGCGCGATGGCGAGCCGTACGTGGTGCGCCTGGCGGTGCCGGAAACCGGAGAGACCTCTTTTCACGACATCTTCCGGGGCGAGATCACCTTCAAGAACGAGCTAATCGACGATCAGGTGTTGATCAAATCCGATGGCTGGCCGACCTATCACCTGGCGGCCGTGGTCGACGATCATCTGATGGAGATTACCGACGTCCTGCGCGGCGACGAGTGGATCAGCAGCACGCCCAAGCACGTCCTGCTCTACGAGTTTTTGGGCTGGCAGCCGCCGCGATTCGGGCACTTCCCGATTCTCCTGACCACGACTCGCGCCAAGCTGAGCAAGCGACGCGGCGCGCCAGATATCCTCGACCTGCGAACCAAGGGATATCTTCCTGACGCGGTCGTCAACTTCCTGGCGCTCCTCGGTTGGACGCCGGAGGACAAGACCGAGGTTCTGAGCCGCGACGAGCTGATCCGTCAGTTCACGCTGGAGCGAGTTGGTGCGACCCCAGCGGTCTACAATCCGGAAAAGCTCGATTGGCTGAACGGCTACGACATTCGTCAGCTCGCGCCGGACGATCTGGCCAGTCGCCTGGTGCCCTTCTACCAGGCCGCCGGGCTCCTGCCGGGGAATCCAGTCCCGCCCGACCTGCTCGGGCTGGTTTGCCGCCTGGTTCCGTTGATCCAGGAGCGGATCAAGACGCTCGGCGACGCGCCGGAGCTGACCGACTTCTTCTTCCGTGACAGCCTGATCTACGATCCGGCTCAGCTCATGGCAAAGGGGTGGTCCCGCGAGCAGACACTCGACGCGCTGCGCCGGGCCCACGATCGGCTCATGCGGATCACCGCGCTACCCGGGCGGTTCGAAGCGGAGCCGCTCGAAGCGGCGTTTCGCGCCCTCGCCGATGAACTGGGGGTCAAGGCCGGTCAGTTCTTCGGCGTCTTGCGCGTCGCGCTGACCGGGCGGACGGTCGCGCCGCCCTTGTTCCAGACGATGGACGTGCTTGGCCCGGAGCGAACGATCGAGCGGATCGACCGGGCGATCAGCCTGCTCGCGACAGGGACGACGACGGAAAGCTGACCGTTCGACGACGGACGCGCCGGTGGTTGACGGCGTGACGAACCGCCTCGATCACCTCGTCCATCTCGAAAGGCTTGGCGACGAAGCGCGTCACGTCGGTGTCCGCCACGTCTTCGGCCCGTAATGGCGCGCCGGTCACGAGAATGATCGGCAGGGATACTCCCCAGCGGCGATGGAGCGCCCGCGCGACGTCCCGGCCACAGCCATCCGGTAACTCCCAATCCAGGACGACACAGCCGGGGCGGCGCCCAAAGACGACCGCTTCGGCTTGCGACGCCACGCAACGGACCGACATCCCCACTGCCTCGAACATCGTCGCGTATAACTGACGGAGATCACTATCATCGTCGACGACCAGAACCACATTGTTCGTCACGATCAGCCCCTTCCAGCTCACGACCAGAGAGCCCGTCGGTCGAAGCCCGACCCCGCCACATCCCGGAGGAGAGGCTCTCGACGAGACCACAAAAATACAGCAACCAGAACACCGCCCCAACATCGTCAAGCGATCCCAGCGCGCGTCGTCGCTCTTCTCTCAGAACCGAGTATAGAGTTTCTCGAACATAGTGTCAAAATATCGTCGATCCGGGACCGCCGACCAGATCCACGAGGGCGTGTTGACTCGCCCCGGACCGGGCAGTACAGTAATGCGCACCACGGTAGATTGGATTGGATTGGAGGGACAAGGCGATGTCGTCGCTCAGCTCCGGTGACTCGGTGAGTCGCCGCGGCCTGCTCAAGGTCGTGGGATCGCTCGTCGCGACGGGCGCCCTCGCGCCCATCCTCGCCGCCTGCCAGTCGCAGGCGACCCCGGCGGCTCCGACCACCGCGTCCCAGGCCCCCGCCCAACCGGCGGCCACGACCGCGCCCGCCGCGCAGACCGCGCC
>JBOGTX010000149.1:0-6730 GCA_050695695.1 Chloroflexota bacterium | reverse complement strand
GATTCTGGTCGCGGTATCGCGAAGCTCATCGGCGGTGAACTGGATCATAACGTCCTCCCTCGGCAGCAGTTTCACGCGGCCGGCTTCGGTGATTGTATCGCCGGGGCCGGGTCGAGGCAATGATGGGGGGGGAGCGCTCAATGGCCGTCTGGGGTCACGCACACCCGCGGCTAAGTCCACCGCCTTTGAGCCGGAAGCCAGAAGTGAAGGGCGGCGCCATGCGCCAGGAATGGATTCCAGAACTGTGCCGCCAGTGCGTAGCCTTCCTGGAGGTTGATCACTGGCCTATTCATTGCCTCGTCCGCGGCCTTCGCGAATGGCTGCTCCCAGGCAGTCGGCGGCTCCGGCAGACGATCCGGAATTGCATGGGTCTCCCGGATGGCGAACGTGGCGTCGACCGCGCGGGAGAGACGACTGGCCTGGATCGTCTCAGTCGTGGCGATGATGATGAGATCGATCAGGTCCTTAACCCGTGTGTTTTCCTGGCCACGAGAGAGCGTGTAGGCGTGCAGCTTTTCGGCGAGGTGCTGGGGAATGGGGTAAACTGGAAACTCGACCGGAGTGATGCCAGCGAACTGGAGAAGATCTGACCCGCGGAGGATGTCCGGCGGATCGATGAGCGCGTCCCCGCTCGATAGGTCGATATGGAACGTCGCGAACTCCTGCCCAACCAAGCGCGCGGTGACTCGGACACGCAACGCCCCACCCGGTGCCCCCTGCAGCTCCCGGGCAACCTCGCCGAACTCGAAAGTGAAGTGATCAGTCGCCGATGCCGCCGTCGTGGTCCGGCGTAGGCGGTCGAGCGCGTCGGCCGGGGAAAGGTGGGTGCGGAGGTCAATGTCTCTGGTAGGGCGCGTATGCAGCCCGTAGCGCAACTGCAAGGCGAATCCACCTTTCAGGACCCACTCGCCATCGCGTGGCAACCGAGCTAATAGGCGCTCGAAGGCGATACGCTGTTGGAGGCGCTGAGCTGGAATGCCGGAGCGCAACGCCTCGTTCCGCAGACGCTGGAGCAATTGCGTCCGGAGGCCAGATGCAAGGCTACCGCGCTCCCTCGGTGGCATGGAACAATGCCTCCTCGACGAGTCGACGGACATCCCGCCGGTGTTGGTTAGGGCGGCGGACGGCGGCCGCCCGGAGTTCGTCAGGATTGGCTAGTCCGCGTTCGAGCGCCTCTTGGACTGCTTTGTGAATCTGGGTCGGATCCGCTCCGGTTGCCGCGGCGTCGACAATTGCCCGCGCGGGTGTGGTCACGCGCACGCCGTTGTAGGTCCGAATATCCGTCTCGGGGAGTCGAGTCAAGTGTACGACGAATGGCGCCGTGATGCGGTGAAACTGACGTGGCACCGTGACGTGGACGCGTGCTGGTAGCACGTCAGCTAAGTCGTAGAGAGCGAGGGCGCTCTCGTGCGAAATCACGCCACGGTAATTCGTCCACACCCACGCCAGCAGGAACTCGTCATAGGGGCTGATCGGGGCAGCGCTGAGCCGGTAGACCCCGGGCAAAAGACGCTCGAACCGACCGGTCTGGGTATGGTAGTGCAGCAAGGAGTCGCCGACGTCGTGCGCGTGGGCATCGCGACGGTCGAAGTACCCCCCTTGCGCGAGGGCGAACGCTTCAAGCCCCCTGAGGTCAGCTCGTTTCGTCGGACTGGGCATAGCTGCTACAATACCTATCATATTACTTCAGGCATTGTAGCAGATACCATGCCCTTATATCCAACGAATCGAATCCATCGTCAAGGGCCTTACGTGTTCGTCCTTCGTTTCGACGTTTAGACGCGGTCCCACGTCGGTCCCGTTTGGCAATTTGAGCTGCTTCAAATCTGGCCGAAGTGCCACCAAGTCGATGTCAGACAGCGCATCGGGAACCGGTACGGCAACACCTTCGTCAACGAGACACCCATGGCGCGCTTGGAGCCAAAACCGATTCAGTTCGCTACAAGCGTTACTTCGCGTCGACATTGCACCTCCGCGACTGGCCGCGATTCCTTCTGCTGCCCGGGCGTGTTCGCAATGCCAATCGCCCTTACCCCGATCGGCTCAGGTGCATGGGCATGATCACGTGGGTGTAGTTGCTGGCGCCGATCGGGCGGATCACGCCGGGACTGGATGGGCTGTTCAGCTCCAGACTCACCTGGGCGCTGCCGTTGAGGGCGCCGAGAACGTCGTTGAGGTATTTGCCGTTGAAGGCGATCGTGAGCTGGTCGTTCTCGCCCTCGACGACCGCGTCGACCTTGCCTTCGGTGTCGCCGACGTCGGCCATCGCGCCAACCGTCACCGAGCTGGTGGCCCCGGTCGCGCCGTCGAGACGGTCGGCGTCCGAGCCGTTCACGGTGAGCCGGACGATATTGTTGGCATCACGGGCGATTAGCGAGGCGATCTTGTTCGCGTTCTGAAACTCCTTCGTGTTGAGGATCACCCGGGTCGCGGAACGGGTCGGGATCACCTGCTGAACGTTCGGGAAGGTCCCCTCGATCAGCCGCGAGACGACGTCGACGCTGTTCAGGTGGAAGAGAACCTGGCCGCGGTTCGGCGTCACCACGATCTCGACCGGCTCCTCCTGGTCGTTCAGGACGCGCCCGAGCTCCTGGACGGTGCGCAGCGGCAGGATGATGTCGACGTCCTGGCCAAGTGGCTTCGCGACCTCCACCGTGCGGACCGCCAGTCGGAAGCTGTCGGCCGCGGTCAGGGTCAGGGTATCGCCGCGGAAGGCGAAGAGGATGCCGGCCAGCACCGGACGGGTATCGTCGGTCGCGGCGGCGAAGACAACCTGATTGAGCGCGTCCTGGAGCTCGCGCGACGCGATGCCACAGCTCAGCTGATTGGCGACCTCGGGGATGACCGGAAATTCGTCGGTGGCGATGCCGCGCAGGTTCGTCTCGTAGCCCGCGCAGGTCACGTGCAGGGTCGTCCCCTTGGTCTGCAAGGCCACGACCTTGTCGGCGGCAAACGACGAGACCAGGTCGCTCAGCAGGCGACCGGGGATGGTGATGCTGCCTTCCTGCTCGATCATGGCGCCGACCCAGCAGGTAATCCCGATCTCGAGGTTCGTCGCGGCAAGCTTCAACCGCGACTGATCGGTCTCGATCAACACGTTGCTTAAGACCGGCAAGGTACTTCGCGTCGCGACCGCTCGCCCGACGATCGCCAGCCCCTTCGCGAGATTCTCCTGAACGCATGAAATGTGCACGACCACCCTCCCCGCCTACCAGTTGAATCAGGCACCCCATTATAGCACCACGCTCGACGCCCGATCGGGTAAGATACACGGCGAGGAGGAGATGCCAATGTCGCCTCACCGGTCGGGCCCGAGCCGGGGCCCGCTCCATACCCGGATCTGCGACCTGCTCAAAATTACCCACCCGATCGTGCTCGGAGGGATGGGTGGCGCCACGTCGCCGGAGCTGGTCGCGGCCGTCTCTAACGCCGGTGGTCTGGGAACACTCGGCCTCAGCGGGCGCCGCCCGTCCGATATTCCCAGCCTGATCGAGCGGATTCGCGCGGCGGCCTCCGCGCCTTTCGGGGTGAATTTTCTGCTGTTTGGCGTCGACGACGGCGCGGTCGAGGCGGCGCTCGCCCAGAAACCGCCGGTCGTGACCTATGCCTGGGCCTGGTCCGACCAAGACCTCAAGCCCTACGTTGATCGCGCGCACGCCGCGGGAGCGGTCGTGACCTACATGGTGTCGGGCGTGGCGGACGCGCTCCGGGCGGTCGCGGCGGGCGCCGACGCGATCGTCGCCCAGGGGAGCGAAGGCGGTGGCCACGTCGGGCTGATGGGGACAATGCCGCTCGTGCCGATGGTCGTGAGCGCGGTGTCGCCGGTACCGGTGATCGCGGCCGGTGGCATCGCCGACGGCCGGGGTCTCGCCGCGTCGCTCGCCCTGGGGGCCGATGGCGTGTTGCTTGGCACTCGCTTTCTGGCGACCGAGGAGTCCCCGCTGGCCCGCGCGTACAAACAGGCAATCGTCGACAGCGATGGCCACGACACCGCGTTGACCGAGATTCCCGACCTCGCCAGCGGGAGCATCTGGCCGGGCGCGCTGGCGCGGACCTGGCGGAACAGCTTTCTCGCCGAGTGGAGCGGCCGGGAGGCCGAGCTTCGGCGGCGGCGGCGCGAGGTGGCTCGACAGGTCGCCGAGGCGCGGGCGGCCGGCGACGTTCAGCACGCGCCGCTGCTCTTCGGCCAGGACGCTGGCCTGATCGACTCGATCGTTCCGGTGGAGGAGGTCGTGTCGCGCATGGTTGCCGGGGCCCGAGACATTATCGACGGGCGGCTGGCCGGATTGGTGACCCGAGATTAAGCAAACGAGCACGGAGGCGCGGTCATGAAATTCTGTTTGAAGCCGGGCGCGGTGAGCATGGATCCGGTCGCGCGCCTCGGCTACTGCCGGGCGACCGGTATCGAGACGGTTCAAGAAAGTCCGACGTCGGTTCCCGGGTTTGCCGAGGCGCGTCAGCTCGACCCGCGGGCGCTGCGCGATTACGTTGGACGGTACACCGACGCGGGGATCGAGGTCGTGGCGATGGGGCTCGGGCAGATCACGCCGGAGGTGGCGCTGAGCAGGCCCGAAGGACAGGCGGATTTCGCGCGCGCCTGCCACGACCTGGAGGCGCTGGCCGAGGTCGGAGTGCGCGTGATCACCACCGTTGCTCCGATCGATAACCAGCCGACCGACCGAGAAAATGATGAACAGCTCAAAAAGGTCGCCGATTACTACAATCGCCTTTGCTCGGTCGCCGAGCGGGTGGGGGCCCGAATCGCGACCCATAGCCCCTGGCCGCCGAATCGGCGAGGCTGGCTCTGGGGAGCCGAGCGCTTCGCCGAGCTGTTCGCGGCGGCGCCCAGTCCGGCCAACGGGTATCTCTACGACAATGCCATCCACCACATGGTGGGCGACGATCCGGCGGAGGCGGTGCGCCGATTTGCCGACCGGATCTTCTTCGTCCACATTCGGGACGTGCGCAAGTCGGCGGGCGAGGGCGCGGCCGGAACCGGGTACGACGAGGTCTTCCCGGGCACTGGCGAACTGAACTTCCACCGGGTGCTCGGCACGCTCCGAGACGTAGGATACGACGGGGTGCTTTGCCCGGAGCACTTTCCGCCGATCCCCGGCGACGTGAAGGACACCGCCGCGACGACCTACGCGGTCGGCTACCTTCGCGGCATTCTCGACAGTCTGTGAGCTCGCGCCCTGGGATCGGAGGAATCGTGGATCCATCTCACCCGTCGCTGCGCCACCTCGTTCGATCGCCGCGAGTCAAGGGGGCCGAACCGTATCCCACGCTGTTGCTGCTGCACGGCCGGGGTGCCGACGAGGCCGACCTGCTGCCGTTGGCGGATGACCTCGACCCGCGCTACTTCGTCGTCAGCGCGCGCGCGCCGCTGCCGCTCGGACCCGGCTTCGCCTGGTACGATCTTGCCGACATCGGTGACCCCGAGCCGTCCAGCTTCGACCTGAGCCTGAACGCGTTGACCCGATTCGTGGCGGGGCTCCCCGACGCCTATCCGATCGATCGCTCGCAGATCTCGATTCTGGGCTTCAGCCAGGGCGCGGTGATGGCCGGCTCGCTTCTGTTGACGCATCCCGAGCTCGCGGTGGGGACCGTCATGTTGAGCGGCTACCTGCCGCTCGACCAGAAGCTGCCGATCGACGAGACGAAGCTGGCCAACCGACGGGTCTTCGTCGGTCACGGCACCGCGGATCCCCTGATCCCGGTCGCCTGGGCGCGGCGGGTCCGCGATTACTTCACGAGGGTCGGCGCCAACCTGAGCTACCGCGAATACCCCATGACGCACGCCATCGGCCCGGACGAGCTCGACGACGTGCGAACCTGGGGACTCGGGGCAGCGACGTCACCGTGAGAGGTACAGAATCACCGTCGCGGTCAGCAGCCAGAGCACGCCGGTGGTCAGCAGCGGTAGATCGCCGAGCAGCGCATCCTCGGGGCTCCCGCCCCCACCCCGCTGGTGCATCAGGTACAGGTAGCGGAAGAAGCCGTAGAGGACGAAGGGGATCGTCAGCATCATCGAGTGATCGATCGGGAGGTTGTCGGCGGAGAAGGTGTAGAGCGAGTAGGCCATGATCGCGGCGGCGGTGACGATGACGATCAACTGGTCGAGCAGGGGAAGGCTGTACTCTTGGAGGATCGGGCGGTGGCTGCCCGCGCCTTCGCTCAGCAGCACGAGCTCGTGGCGGCGCTTGCCGAATCCCAGGAAGAGCGAGGCCAGCACGGTGCAGACGTAGAGCCAGGGCGAGATCGGCACGCTCACCACGATTGCGCCCGCCGCCGCCCGGATGACGAATCCCGCCGCGATGACGAACACGTCGATCAAGACCACGTGCTTCAGGCGAAACGAGTAGACGATCGTGATCGCGATGTAGAGGACGGTGAGCATCGCGAACGAGCCGCCGAGAGCGACGCTCCCGGCCACCGCGCCGGCCAGTAGGAGCGCCGCGAGCGCGATCGCCTGGGATTTGCTGATCACGCCCGAGGCGAGCGGGCGATGGCGCTTTTTCGGATGAAGCCGGTCCGGCTCGAGGTCGGCGAGGTCGTTCACCAGGTAGACACCGCTACTCGCGGCGCAAAAGACCAGAAATCCGGCCAGCGCCCGCTCGACGAGCGCCGGGTCGGTCAGCTTCAAGGCGAAGATCAGGCCGAAGAACAGCAAGGCATTCTTCGACCACTGCTTTGGCCGGCACGCCCGGATCAGCCCCAGGACGACGGA
>JBOGTX010000148.1:0-3642 GCA_050695695.1 Chloroflexota bacterium | reverse complement strand
ATGGCCTCTCGTGGAGAAGTTGTTGCAGCCCGGGAACACGGGCCGCTTTCATCGATTCGGTCGCGCGCGTGGCCGTCGGTCCGCCCTGTCACTCGTTGGTCATTCCCGGAAACGAGTGGTGGCCAGTAATGAAGGAGGCCCGGGGTGCGCATGGTCAAGAGGGTTGAGCCAACGAAGGTATCGCCGGAAGGCACGGTTCTCGAAGGTATCCGAGAAAAGGTCTTTCTCGATCGCTATTCGCTAAAGGATCGCGATGGCGCGCCGACCGAGACCTATCCCGAACAAATGTGGCGGCGAGTCTCGACGAGTATCGCCGAGGTCGAGCCCACCGAGGAGAAGCGAACACTCTGGGCCGAACGCTTTTACGAGGCGTTGAGTGGCTTCAAGTTCGTGCCGGGCGGAAGGATCCTCGCCGGGGCCGGGACCGGCCATCGGGTGACCTACTATAACTGTTATGTCATTCCAAGCCCGGACGACAGCCGCAGCGGCATCCTGGATAACCTGAAGATCATGACCGAGATCATGGCCCGTGGGGGGGGCGTTGGCATCAACCTCTCGACCTTGCGGCCACGCGGCTCCTACATCCGGACGGTCAATGGCACCGCCTCCGGGCCGTGCTCCTGGGGGCAGCTCTACTCGGTCGCGACCGGCGACGTCATTCAACAGGGAGGCTCGCGGCGTGGGGCGCTGATGCTGATGCTCGACGACAATCACCCGGACGTCGAAGAATTCATCACCGTCAAGCGCCGCCCGGGCATGATCGAGCACGCGAACCTGTCGGTTTGCATCTCGGACGCGTTCATGGAGGCGGTCGCCAAGGACTCGGACTGGCAACTCGTCTGGGACGGCAAGGTCCACAAGACGCTCCGGGCCCGTGACCTCTGGAACCTGATCTGCGAGTCCGCCTGGCTCTCGGCCGAGCCGGGCGTCGTCTTCATGGAGCGCTATAACCGACTGTCGAACACCTGGTACTACGAGAACATCCGGTGCGTTAATCCTTGCGTCACGGGCGATACTCTGATCTACACGGCAAGTGGTCTCCGTCGCGCGGCCGATTTGGCGCGCGAGGCGGCCCCGGTCCGGGTCGCGGTCGATGGGCGTCTGGGTGAAGGGCGATTCCAGAGCGCATCCGCGGTCTTCTCGACCGGCGTTCGACCGGTCTTTAAACTGCGAACGGTCGAAGGATACGAGGTGCGGCTGACCGAGGATCATCGGGTGATGAGCGGGCGTGGTTGGGTCGCGGCGCGCGACCTGCGGCCACGTGATCGAATCTACATTCTCAACCAGCGGGGCGGATTTGGCACCGAGGGATCGCGGGAGCTTGGGCTTGTGCTGGGGTGGCTGGTCGGTGACGGAACCCTGAAGGCGACCGAGGCGGTGCTCTCGTTCTTTGGCCTAGAGAAAGCCGAGCTTGCTCCGACTTTTGCCCACGCTGTCAATACGGTGGTCGCGGGAACCGAGCGTGCGAACCGTTCGTATCCGGTTGGAGTGGGGATGATCGAGGATCGCGACGAGGCTCGGGTGAGCTCGGTTCGCTTAGCTCGGCTGGCCGAGGAGCATGGCCTCAGTCGCGGTCACAAGCTGCAGGTTCCCGAGTCGGTCTTCACTGGTTCCGAAGAAATGCAGCGTGGTTTCCTGCAGGCGTTGTTGACCGCGGATGGCCACGTTTCCGGTCAACGGGAGCGCGGATTGAGCGTTCGCCTCACATCCGTCAGCCGGGAGCTCCTTGTCGACGTGCAGCGCCTGCTCCTGAATTTCGGCGTCACGAGCGTGATTTACTCCAACCGCCGGCCTGAGGGAACCCGCTCGATTCCGGACGGGCACGGTGGGAGCGCACCGTACCACTGCCAGGCGTACCACGAACTCGTCATCGCCAAGGCGAGCCTGGCTGGTTTCGCGGCGGATATCGGGTTCCTCACTGCCGCGAAGCGGGCTGCCCTGGCCGAGCGGCTCGGAGTGTATCAGCGTGGCCCCTACCGCGAGACGTTTCAGGCGACGGTCGATGCGATCGAACCGGATGGTGAGGAAGAGGTCTTCGATCTTACCGAGCCGGTCACTCACTCCTTCGTCGCGAACGGCATCGTTTGTCACAATTGCGGCGAGCAAGGGCTGCCAGCCTGGGGCGTTTGCAATCTCGGCGCCCTGAACCTGGCGGCCTTCGTTCGTGACGGCGCGTTCGACTACCCGGCGCTGGCCGAGCACGCCCGGGTCGCGATTCGCTTCCTCGACGACGTGGTCGACGCGAATGACTACTTCATCGAGGAGAATCGAGTTGCCCAGCTCGGAACCCGACGGACCGGCCTCGGGACGATGGGCCTGGCGGATGCCCTGCTCGCGATGGAGATCCGGTACGGCAGCGACGAGTCGCTACCGGTGGTGGAGCGGATCTATCAGACGATTCGTGATGCCGCCTATGACATGTCGTGCGAGATCGCCGTCGAGAAGGGAATCTTCGCCAACTTCGACAAGGAAAAGTACCTTAAGGGCAGCTTTATCGAGCAGCTCCCGGCGCCGATTCGCGCCAGGATCGCCGACCAGGGCATCCGCAACGCCGTCATCCTTACCCAGGCGCCGACCGGGACGACCAGCCTGCTCGCGGGGGTGAGCTCGGGAATCGAGCCGGTCTTCGACTTCGCGATGCTCCGCCGGGATCGGACCGGCGAGCACGTGCTCTATCATCCGCTCTACCAGGCCTGGCGCGATGCTCACCCCGGCGATCCAGTGCCCGAGTGGTTCGTCAAGGCGGCCGATCTCACGCCCGAGGAGCACGTCCGCGTCCAGGCCCTGATCCAGCGGTTTACTGATTCCAGTATCTCCAAGACGGTCAATGCGCCGAACGAGCACACCATCCAGGAGGTCGATCGCCTCTACCGTCAGGCGTACGAGCTGGGCTGCAAGGGGGTCACGTACTACCGCGATGGCTCGCGAGACGCTGTGCTGATGCACCTCGACGAGAAGAAGGACGCGAAGGCCGAGGCGCCCGCCCCGGTGGACGAGGTGCCCCAGCTTCGGCCGCGTCCGCACGTGTTGACCGGCTCGACCTACCGGGCACCAACGCCGGTCGGAACAGCGTTCGTGACGATCAACAGCGCGCCGAATGGGGACATTTGCGAAGTCTTCATCACGGTCGGACGCGCCGGTTCGGACGTGGCCGCCGATGCCGAGGCGCTCGGTCGGCTGATTTCACTCGCGTTCCGAATCCCGTCGGCGCTCTCGCCCCGGAGCATCGCCGAGGCAGTGGTCGATCAGCTTGGCGGCATCGGCGGCAGCAACTCGCTGGGCTTCGGAAACGCCCGGGTCCGCTCGCTCGCCGACGCGGTCGCAAAGGTGATCTCCGAGCACGTCGGTCTCTCGGGCGCCAACCACGGGGCTCCGATTCGGATCTCGGTGGCCGGGCTTGACGAGGCCAATGGCGCCGATCCGGGCCACGGGGCAACGAATGGGAACGGACATGGGAATGGACATGGTCATCCCGTGATTCCGTCCCGAACGACCGGTGACTTTTGCCCCGGTTGCGGCCAAATCGCGCTGGTCTACGAAGAAGGCTGCCGCAAGTGCTACGTGTGCGGCTTTTCGTCCTGCTAGTAAGATGCCCACGGTCTCCGTTCGTGGCGCCGGGACGGCCTCACCCCCTGCCCCTCT
>JBOGTX010000147.1:0-6165 GCA_050695695.1 Chloroflexota bacterium | reverse complement strand
GATCGCGTTCAAGGAGCCAGACCGCCCCCAGGAGCACAAGTGGTGGTCGCGGCTCGCGCTGGGCGAAGGGCTGACCGATTACGCGCTCGGCTCGACCGATCTCGCGGCCGACGCCGAGGCCATCCGTGGCCGTGGATTGGACGTGACCGGACCGGTGGATGGCGGCCGCCAGCGCCCGGACGGCGCGCGCCTCGCATGGCGCACGATTCTCCTGGGACGCGGCGCGGCGGGCGCGAACGGAGGGCCCGCGCTGCCCTTCGTCATCGAGGACGTGACGCCGCGCGAACGGCGAGTGCCCGGTGGCGCGGCGGCCAATCACCGCCTCTCGGCGACCGGCGTCGCCGGTCTGACGCTGGTCGTCTCCGACCTGACCACGGCTGGCGCGCGCCTGGAAGCCGTGCTGGGCGCGCGGGGCGCACCTTCCAGCGGGCGCGCCGCGACCGAAGGAACCGCGCTTCGCTACCCGATCGGCCAGCAGTGGCTAGAGCTCCTCCAGCCGGCCAACTCGAGCCCGCCAGCCGGCGAATACCTGCGCCGGTTCGGCGACGGGCCGTACGAGGTGGTCTTGAACGCGGTTGGCTCGGCCGGCCCCGGAGCTGGCCAGCTCATCGAAGGGAATCTTCACGGTGCCCGGATCCGCCTGGCGGGTTAGCTGCGAAGTTACGACGATCCTGCTGGCCGGGCACGAGACGACCGCGGTCGCCCTTGCCTGGACCTGCTACCTGTTGTCCGGCCATCCGGACGTGGCGCGGCGCGTTCAGCTCGAGCTGGAATCAGGTTATTCGGTTGTCCCGGAGCCGCTGATCACCCCGTGGCCGAACCGCGGGATCCGGGTCATCTCGCGCGATTGCTCGCCCAGGCGACGGCATTGCGAAGTACGGTGGCGACGACCGGCTGCTGAAAGATCGCGTGGGTTTCGTGACCCGCCGAGAAATAGAAAACCCGTCCCTGGCCAACGGTCCAGCAGCAGCCGGCGCGAAAGACCTCGCCGCCGGCGTACGACGCGATGAAGACGAGCTGGTCTGGCGCCGGAACGTCGAACCGCTCCGAGTACATCTCATCCTCGGGAATGACGAACGACGCGTCGAGGCCGGCCGCGATCGGATGATCCGGCTCGATCACGTAGTAGCGAACTGGCTTGCCGTCCTCGCGCCAGCCGCCAAGGTCGCAGGACGTGCCAAGGAGCGCCTTGAAGACGCGGGAATGGTGGCTCGAGTGGAGGGGAATCAATCCCATGCCACGCTGGCGCACGTTCCGGGTGACCCGCGCGACGGTCTCGTCGGTCAGGTCGCGGTGACGCGCGTGTCCCCACCAGATCAGAACGTCGGTGTCGGAGAGAAGGTCCTCGCTCAACCCTTGATCCGGCTGGTTGAGGTCGGCGGTCCGAACGACCGCGTTGTCGAGCGTTTGTAACTGTTCGGCGATCGCGCCGTTTATCCCCCTGGGATAGACCACGGCTGGCTCCGAGCGCTCGGACCAGACGAGAACGCGGGTCGGCTGGGCTGGCATGGTGTGTCCTCACTTCTGGCAATCCGCCGCGACACTCTAGCACATTGACCCTTGCGGTGTCGAACGGTATCCTAAGGCACGACGGAATCCAGGGGGGCGCGATGGAAACGATCCGGATGACGACCGCCCAGGCGATCGTTCGGTTTCTGGCGCGACAACACGTCGAGCGCGACGGTGTCGAGCGGCGACTGATTCCGGGCATCTGGGGAATCTTCGGCCACGGCAATGTCGCCGGGCTCGGTCAAGCGCTGGAAGAGCTCGGCGACCTGGTCGGCCTCCCCTATTACCGTCCGCAGAACGAGCAGGCGATGGTGCATGCCGCGGCGGCGTACGCGAAGATGACGAACCGCCTGTCGACCTTCGCCTGCACCAGCTCGATTGGACCGGGCGCGACGAACATGCTGACCGCGGCCGCCGGGGCGACGGTGAACCGCCTGCCGGTGTTGCTGCTGCCCAGTGACTACTTCGCCAACCGGGTTCCGGACCCGGTTCTCCAGCAGCTCGAGCACCCGATCGAGCGCGACGTCAGCGTCAACGACGCGTTTCGGCCGGTCTCGCGCTACTTCGATCGGATCTACCGGCCCGAGCAACTGGTCAGCAGCCTGCCCGAGGCGATCCGGGTGCTCGCCGATCCGGTCGAGACCGGCGCGGTGACCGTCGCGCTGCCCGAGGACGTCCAGGTCGAAGCCCACGACTTTCCGGCGGCGTTTTTCGAAAAGCGCGTCTGGCGGATTCGTCGGCCACCCGCGGATCCGGATGCCCTGGCGGAGGCGATCCGTCTGATCCACGCGTCGCGCCGTCCGTTGATCGTGGCCGGCGGGGGAGCGATCTACGCCGAGGCGACCGCCGAGCTGCGAGCGCTGGCCGAGGCGGCTGGCCTCCCGGTCTGCGAGACCCAGGCGGGAAAGGGCGCCCTTCCCTGGAGCCACCCCCTGAATGTCGGGCCGATCGGGGCGAATGGCGGCCTCGCCGCGAACCGGCTGGCCCGCGAGGCGGACCTGGTGATCGCGGTGGGCACCCGCCTTGGCGACTTCGCGACCGCGTCCCGCTCGGCCTTTCATCATCCCGATCTGAAGGTCGTGGCGATCAACCTGGTGCCGTTGGATGCGAACAAGCTGAGCGCGCTGCCGATCGTGGCGGACGCGAAGCGCGCCCTTGCCCAGCTTGGCTCGGCGTTGTCCGACCAGGGCTACCGCTCACCCGAGGAGTATCGACGCGAAGCCGCCCGTTACAAGGCCGAATGGGACGCCGCGGTCGACGAGCTGCGCGCGATCAAGAACCCGGCGCGCCTGGCCCAGTCGGAGATTATCGGGCTGGTCAACGAGGCGGCGGGTGGCGACGGCGTGGTGGTCAACGCGGCCGGCAGCATGCCGGGCGATCTGCTGAAGCTCTGGCGCGCCGAGGATCCGAAGGCGTACCACGTGGAGTACGGCTACTCTTGCATGGGCTACGAGATCCCGGCCGGCCTCGGCATCAAGCTGGCCGATCCAGATCGCCGGGTCTTCGTGCTGATCGGCGACGGCAGCTACCTCTTGATGAACAGCGAGATCGTGACCGCAGTCATGGAAGGCCTGACCTTCACGATCGTCCTGGTCGATAACCACGGCTTCCAGAGTATCCACAGCCTCCAGCGCTCGGTCGGCGTGCCAAGCTTCGGCAACGAGCTGCGCGCGCGCGATCGGGCGACCGGCCGCCTTTCCGGGCCCTATCTGCCGATCGATTACGTTCGGCACGCCGCGGCGATGGGCGCGCGGGCGACGTTTGCCCCCACCGCCGAGGAGCTCCGGACGGCGCTCGACGAAGCCGCCGGCTCCGACCGGGTGTCGGTGATCGTCGTCCCGGCCGAGCCGGAGCGCCGCGTTCCCAGCTTCGAGGGCTGGTGGGACGTGCCAGTCGCCGAGGCCAGTGGCGAGGCGTCGGTCCAACACGCGCGCCAGGACTACGATGACGCCCGTCAGCACGTACGTCGCTACTGCTGACACGGGGGAGAGCGGAAGACGCATGGACGGTGAAGATGACGTGACGATCGACATCGGCGACCCGCTTGAGCGGAACGGCTCCGTCGTTCCGGATCCGCTGGCCTTCTCGATCGATCAGTGGCCGGACGCGGCGCGGCGAGCCTTCGAGGTGGAGCGCCGACATCGGCTCATCGCGGAGCGTCTCCACATCGTCGCCCAGCGCATCACCGCCGAGGAAAACCTCGACGATGCCCTGGCCGCGGTGCTGCGTGCCGCCGAAAGTCTGTTCGGCGCCGTGACCGCGAGCATCCTGCTCGCGGAGCATCAGGAAACCGTGCCCAATCGGCGCTTCACGACGCGCCACACCGGGCAGCCGCACTGGGACGACCACGTCCGGGTACGTCCGCAAGGGGTCACGATGCGGGCCCTGCGGACCGGCGAGTCGGTTCTGATCGGAGATACCCGCGTCGACCCCTATGCCCGGGAGGCCGTGAAGGAGACCGTGGGCGCCTACGCGGCAATTCCGATTCGCTATGGCGAGCGAATCACCGGCGTCCTCTTCGTCGATTGGGACAAGCCACGCGGGTCTCAACCGACCGGCCTCGGCCTGCTCGAAATGCTCGCGGCATATGGCGCGATCGCCATCGAGCACGCCCGCCTGCGAACCCGAGACAAAGCGCTTCGTCTCGAAACCGAAGCGGCGCGGGATCGCCTCCAGGAGTTCCTCGGCATGGTGGCCCACGATCTGCGCGGTCCAATCGGGGTGGTTGCCACGTCGATCGAGCTCCTGCGCGAGAGTAGGCATCGCACCCGGGCCGACGTCGAGCAGCACATCCTGCCGGCGACCGAGAACGCGGTCCGCCGGATGCGGCGCCTGGTCGACGACCTGCTGGGCGCGGCACGGATCGGCTCCGGGCGCTTCCACGTTCGCCCGTTCCCGATGGACCTGATCGACATCGCGCGGCGCATCGTCGAGCAGCAGCAAACGCCGAGCGGTCTGCACCGCCTGGTGCTCGAAGCCCCGGAACGTCTCGAAGGCGACTGGGATCCCGAGCGGATCAGTCAGCTTCTCACCAATCTGATCGCCAACGGGATCAAGTATTCCCCTGAGGGTGGCGAAATCCGCACCGTGATCTCGCCTGGCACCGATGAGATCGTGATCAAGGTGACCGACCACGGCGTGGGCTTCGACCCGGCCCAGTCCTCGCTCCTGTTTCAGCCTTTCGTCCGGCTGAGCCACGAGCCCGACACCGACGGCCTGGGGCTGGGCCTGTACATCGCGAAGGCGATCGTCGAGGCGCACGGGGGACGAATCTGGGTCGAGAGCCAGGTCGAGTCCGGCTCGACCTTCTTCGTCGCGCTGCCCCGCGTCGTCGGAGGCGCTACCCCAACCGACCTCGACTGACGGTCGCGGACAACGCGCCATCGACCCTTTCACGGGTTCTCCCTTGCCAACCGGCGACCCTCCTGCTATCCTACAATCTCGAATGATTCTAATTCCAATTCTAAACAGCGGGCGGGTGGGGTAGGACATGGCGACGATCAAGGCGCGGTCATCGCTGCTGGGCCAGCTCCGAGGCTGGCTGCTCGGCGCCGAGCACCATCAGCTCGACGACAACGCTTTCGTGCTACGGGTCATCCAGCCGGGGCTGGCCGGTCTGATGGACGGCTCGGTCTCCACGCTCGCGCCGATCTTCGCCGCCGCGGTCGCGACCCAGAGCAGCCACACCGCCTGGGTCGTCGGCATGGCCGCCGCGATCGGCGCGGGCATCAGCATGGGCTTCGCCGAGGCGCTCTCCGACGACGGTGAGCTCACCGGTCGCGGCAGCCCGCTGCGGCGCGGCTTCATCATCGGCATTATGACGTTCTGCGGCGGCTTTCTCCACACCCTGCCCTTCTTGATCGAGAACTACCACCTTGCCCTGCCGCTGGCCTGCCTGCTGGTCGGCTGCGAGCTGATCTCGATCTCGCTGATCCGCCACCACTTCTTCAAGGTCACCCTGGCGCGCTCCAGCCTCCAGGTGATGCTCGGCGGCGGCCTGGTCTTCGCGGCCGGTCTGCTGTTGGGACAGTCGTAGGGCCACACGACCCCTTCGGGTCAGGCCCCTCTGAGATCGTGGCCACCAGGAAGGTACTCCGGCGCCACCCGCCGGAAGCGCTTCATCGGGCATGAGGCATCCCGGACTTGCGATCGCCAGGACCGGCACCGCGAAGGCGCGAAGGTTTGGACCACGAAGGACGCGAAACGACGCGAAAACGCGCGAAAATGCGAGAGGGCGCCCATCACCCGCTTTTCGCGACCTTCGTGACCTTTCGTGCGCTTCGTGGTCCAAACCTCCTTCGCGGTGAACGTCCCCTTCACGCCCGAGAGTCGAGACGCCCCATGATCCGATAAAACGTGAGCAATCCGGCCAAGAGAGTTGCCACTTTGTCGGCTGGATATGATATAGTCGGTGAGATCCACGAGGCAGGCTGGGCTGGTGGTGGGGGACGGGCTGGGCGGGCGGAGCCTCGTGGCGGCGAGGGAGACCGATGCTGCTCGACGTCGAGAGGCCGGCCGGCCAATCCGCCGACGGTGCGGGCGACGATCGGCGCCGGTTCGAAGAGACGATGGTGACCATCCGCTGGATTGCCGCGCTTCTCGGTCTTCTGGTTCTCTTACTTGCTCCTCTGCCGTTCGTGACGCTGAGGGTGGCGG
>JBOGTX010000146.1:0-2602 GCA_050695695.1 Chloroflexota bacterium | reverse complement strand
GCCCCGACGACGGCCGCTGCTCCGGCCGCCACGGCGGCGCCGGCCCAGTCCAGCGGCCCACTCACCCTGGCGGTCGCCGCGAGCTGGACGACTACCGGCTGGAAGGTCGTCTGGGACAACCTCCTCAAGCAGTACAAGACGACCCATCCGAACGTGACGATCTCACTCGATCAGTCGTCGGCGACCGGTCAGTACGACCAGAAGCTGTTCGCCGAGATCGCGGCTGGCACCCTGCCCGACATCATCTACACGACCGACAACTACGCCGCGCCCTTCAAGCAGAATAAGATCACCCAGGACATGCTGCCCTACGCCAAGCAGACCAACTTTCCGGTCGACGACTTCAACAAGACCTTCCTCGACCTGGGCATGGTGGAAGGCACGCTGCAGATGCTGCCGGTCAGCGGCGACGTCGTCATCTTCGCGGTCAACAAGAAGATGGTCCAGGACGCCGGCGTGACGATTCCCTGGAAGGTGGATCCGACGTCGAGCGATTGGACCTACGACGACTTCGTCAAGGTCTGCCAGCGCCTGACCGTCGACGTGAAGGGCAAGCGGGGCGACGAGGCCGGCTTCGACAAGAAAAACGTCAGCGTCTACGGCGCCGCGATTGATCCGACCTGGTGGGCGATCTACGTCCCGGCGATCCTGAGCAACGGCGGCCAGTTCGTCTCCGACGACCTGACCAAGTCGCTCTTCAACTCGAAGGAGGGCGTCGCCGCGATCACCGAGCTGACCAAGCCGGTCCTTGATGGCTACTGGGCGCCGCTCAGCTTTCTGAACACGGTCACCGCGCCGTTCCCGGCCGGCAAGTGCGCGATCACCGACATCGTTCGCGGCAGCATCCCGAGCTTCCGCGACGCCATCAAGGATGATTGGGATGTCGTCCACTTCTACAAGGGGCCGGCCAAGCGCGTCACTGGCATGGGCACGCAGGGCTTCGCCCTCTCCGGCGCCACCAAGCACCCGAGCGATGCCTGGGCGTTTCTCGACTTCATGTACAGCGAGAATGGGATGAAGATCATCACCTCGCAGTACGGCGCGGTCCCGGTGGAGAAGCGGTTCTACGAGGCGACCTGGTGGAAGAACCTGCCGCCGCCGCCCTCGAACAACGACGTCTTCACCCAGGCGTTCGACTACGGGACGCTCCCGCCGCGCCTGCCGTTCTACACGACCGGGCCGTTCACCAAGGCGATCACCGACGGCTTCACCGGCATCGAGCTGGGCCAGATGACGCCCGACCAGGTCGCCAAGAGCGTCAGCGACCAGCTCCAGCAGTGGCTCGACCAGAACAAGAAGAGCTAGAATTTCTCCTGGTGAGGCCAGAGTCGCCAGACCCTGGCCTCACCGGGAGGACAGATCGAGGAGAATCATGGTACGCGGGACCGCGACGGCATCTCACGCGCGCGTCGCGCCGGCGCGTCGCCGCTGGCGCGACGTCCCCTGGGCGGTTTTGTTCCTTGGTCCGAACCTGGCGTTGTTCCTGGTCTTCACGGCGTTCCCGATCGTCTTCGGCCTGGCGCTCAGCTTCAGCCACTGGAACATCGTCGAGCCGATGACCTTCGCCGGACTCGCCAATTATCGCCAGTTTCTCGCGGATCCACTCACCTGGAAAACGGTGACGATCACCCTGTACTACACGGTGGGCGTCTTGCCGACCTCGCTGGCGCTCTCGCTCTTCTTCTCGATCCTCCTGAACCAGCGGATTCGCGCCCTCGGATTCTGGCGGGGCATCTTCTTCCTCCCCATGGTGACCTCCGGTGTGGCGATCGCCCTGGTCTGGAAGTGGCTGTACGCCTACCAGTTCGGCGCCGTCAACTCGCTGATGGCGCTGGTGGGGCTCTCTCGGCAGAACTGGCTCTTCGACCAGCGCCTGGTGATGCCGTCGATCATCGTCGTCGCGATCTGGGCCGCGCTGCCGGTGCAGATCATCTTCTACCTCGCCGGCCTCCAGGGGGTTCCGAAGGACCTCTACGAAGCGGCCGACATGGACGGCGCCGGGCGCTGGCAGAAGTTCCGCAACGTCACCTGGCCGCTGCTCACCCCGACGACGTTCTTCCTCTTGATCATCACTTTGATCGGCTCGTTCACCGGTGGCTTCGACATCGTCTGGAACCTGACCCAGGGTGGCCCGCTCGACTCGTCGGACCTGTTTGTCGTTCAGCTTTACCGGACCGCGTTCGTCTACTTCCAGATGGGGTACGCGTCGGCGATGGCCTACGGGCTATTCCTCGCGGTTCTCGTGGTCACGATCCTTCAATGGAGGGCGCAACGCCGGTGGGTACACTACAACTAGCCAGCTCGAGCGCGCCTCGAGCCAGCCTCTGGAGTAGCCGGCGGTTCCAGGGAATCGCGGGCAACGTTCTGCTCTACCTGCTCCTCATCTTGGGCGGCGCCACCATGCTGGTGCCCTTCATTTATATGGTGAGCACCGGGCTCAAGCCTGGCCCCCAGGTGTTTCTCTTCCCGCCGGTCTGGATCCCGTCGCCGGTCGAGTGGTCGAACTTCGCCGACGCCTGGTCGGTCATTGGCGTCAGGACCTTCACCAACACCGTCATCTTCGCGGCGTGCATCGTCTTCGGCCAGGGGCTCGTCACCACCC
>JBOGTX010000145.1:0-2182 GCA_050695695.1 Chloroflexota bacterium | reverse complement strand
GACTCGCAACGCGCCACCCGAGTCGACCCACGCGATCGAGCCACCACCGGCGCCGATCTCGATCAGGTCGATCACCGGCGTCCGGATCGGGTAACCGCTCCCGCTCTGGCCGGAGATGCCCGCCCGGGCTGATGCGCCAACTTCGTATTCCTTGGTCACTCGGGGCTGGCCGTCCTGGATCAACGCCACCTTGGCCGTCGTGCCGCCCATATCGAAGGAAATGACGTTTCGGTAGTCCAGCGCGTTGCCCAGGTAGCTCGCGGCGATCACCCCGGCCGCCGGCCCGGACTCGACCATGAAGATCGGGCGGGTGGACGCCGCCGCGGCGGTGTAGACCCCGCCGTTGCTCTGCATGATCAAAAGCTCGGCGGTGAGGCCGGCGTTTTGCAGGCGCTCCTCGACCTCCCGCAAGTAGCGCGCGACGACCGGGCGGATCCCGGCGTTGATCACCGTCGTGCTCGCGCGGAAGTACTCGCGGAACTCCGGCGCGACCTCGGCCGAGAGCGAGATCGGGACGTCGGGCAGGATCTTCCGGAGGATCGCCCCGACGCGCCGCTCGTGCTCCGGATTCGCGTAGGCGTGGAGCAGGCAGACCGCGACCGATTCCACGCCTTCGCGACGCAGCTGCTGGGCGAGGTCTTCGACCTGGGAGGCATCCAGCGGAACGATCACCTGCCCCCGGGCATCCAGCCGCTCCCGGGCGCCGAAGCACAGTTGGCGCGGAACGAGCGGTCGCGGCTTCTCGAACAGCACGTCGTAGATCGCGTTCGCCGGCCGCGCCTGGCGGCCGATCTCGAGCAGGTCCTGGAAGCCGTCGGTGGTGACGAAACCGGTCCGGGCGACCGTCCCCTCGATGATCGCGTTGGTCGCGACCGTCGTGGCGTGGACGATGTAGCGGACGTCGCCGCTGGCGACCGCGTTTTCCGCCAGAATCTGCTCGACCGCCTCGCTGAAGCCGCGGGACGGGTCGCGCGGCGTGGTCGGCACTTTTTCGACCCGAATCTCGCCGGTCGCTTCGTCCAGCAAGGTGACGTCGGTGAAGGTGCCGCCGATGTCGACGCCCAGGCGGTACGAGGAAGGTGAGGTAGGCGAGGTCATTGGCGGCCTCCCCCCTTTCCGTCGAGGTGAGTTCGGAGGCGCGCGGTCTCCGCTTCGTCGACCGTCCAGGTCGCGGGGTCGACGGCGACGTGGTAGATCTTCTCGGCGCGCTCTCGGCTGACCTTGCCCTCGTGAACGTCGCGCAGGACGCGCGATGGGTCGCGCTCGGCCGGCGGTCCGAAGCCGCCACCGCCGCAGGTGCGATAGCTCACCACATCGCCGGGGCCGAGCTCGAGGGTCGTCTTCGAGCCGAGGCGCCGCGCCGCGCCGTCCGGGTTCAGGACGTACTCGGCCCGCCGCCCCGAATGACCGCCGAACAGGCCGACCGGGCCCTGGCGGTCGCGATCGGCCAGGATGGTGAAGGTGACGTCGTGGTCAGGGAAGACGTAGTCGCGGCGCAAGCCCAGGCCGCCCCGGAACCGACCCGGTCCCTCCGAGTCGTTCACCAGCTCGTAGCGGAGGATCCGGACCGGATAGTTGCGCTCGGTCTCTTCGATCGGCGCGTTCTCGGTGTTTTGCCCGTGGACCTGAACGGCATCTGGCCCGTCGGCGTTGTAGCGTCCACCGTATCCGCCGCCGATCGTCTCGAGGAAGCAGTAATAGTCGCCGGAGCGCGGGTCGAGGCCACCGAAGCCGACGTGGCAGATCATCCCCTTGGTTCCGGCCATCACCCGTTCGGGCATCGCCGGGGCGAGCGCCTGGAAGATCACGTCCATCAGGCGCGCGCCGGTCTCCCAGCCGGCGACGACCGGCGCCGGCGGCAGGCAGTTCACCACCGCCCCGGGCGGGGCGACGAGGCGCACCTGGCGGTAGAAGCCGGCGTTCGCCGGCACGTCGGGCCCGACCAGGCACTTTAGGACGTAGGCGCAAGCCGAGTAGGTCTGGGCGTAGGTGGAGTTCACCGGCGCGCGCCGCTGGGCAGCCGAGCCGGTGAAGTCGAAGAGGACGCCCGCGTCGTCGATCGTCACCGTGACGACGAGCCGGACCGGCTGATCGGTGAACCCATCGTTGTCGACCGAGCCCTCGGCGCGAAAGACGCCCCGGGGCAGGGTGGCAAGCGCGGCCCGGGCGCGCCGCTCGGTGT
>JBOGTX010000144.1:0-6549 GCA_050695695.1 Chloroflexota bacterium | reverse complement strand
GTCTCTCGCAAGGCGTCGTCGGGCCCCTCGAAGCATGGAGGCGCGAAGTCGCGACCGAGGACCTCCGCGGCCTCCGCGAAGAGATCGCGAACCGATTCGAAACGCTCCCACAGCGCCCGACCCATGCCGGGGTGCTGGGCGCCCTGACCGGGAAACAGAATCCCGAGCCGTGCCATCGCGATTACTTCTTCTTCAGAACGTCCTCACCCTTGTACGTTCCGCAGCTCGGGCACACTTGATGAGACGGCCGCATCTGGCCGCAGCGGGGGCACGCGACGAGTTGGGGCGCGGTCACCCCGAGATGGCTGCGGCGCTCGCCCTGGCGGGCACGCGAGGTCCGCCGTTTTGGAAGTGGTGGCATGTTGTCGTGAATCTCCTACGTTCGTTCTTGATTCGCCCGTTGCTCTACTTTCGGCAGCAGCGCCGCCAGCGGAGCGAAACGCGCATCGCGGCCCTCGATCACACACTCGCACGCCTCGCGATTAAGGTTGGCGCCGCACTGGGGACACAACCCGGCGCACTCGCTCGAGCACAGCGGCTTCATCGGAAGCGCCAGGAGGCTGTACTCCCGGATCGCCGGCTGGAGATCGAGCTCGTGCTTGTCATTGATCAGGTAGGCGTAGCTCTCGTGCGGAATGTGCGTCGGCAAGCCCGACACCACGTCGACGACCGGAATGTACTCCTCGTCGAATCGGATTGGCAGGTCCTCGACGTAGACCTCGAGGCACCGACTGCACTCCAGGCTCGCCCCGGTGTGTAGCCGGGCGCTCACCAGGATTCCGCGATTCGTTCGGGTCAGTCGTACCTTTCCCCGGACCGGACCGATCGACCGGAGCGGTTCGTCCAGAGTCCTTGCTGGCTCGTCAATGTCGTACTCACGCGTCGTTCCGATGGCTGCCTTGAGCAGCTGGGCCACATTGATGACCACAACCTCACCTCCCAGCCTCGGACTGATCGCAGCACACCACGGGCCATGCTAGTATACGGCCCGGGGTGGGAGCAGTCAAGGAAACGACCGTCCCACCAGGGGCTATTCGGCAGAATAGTTACCGCCGGCGGCGTGATGCGCGGAACGATCGAGGGTTGCCCTCCCCTTCCGGACCGTGGCCAGGAGCCGAGTGAGCTCGTTCTCGATCCCGTTCAACACCTCGAGGGCGTAGACGTCGGCCCCGTGCCGGATGTTCTCGGCCTCGCGCTCGGCACGATCCATCACCTGGCGCGCCTGCTCCTCGGCGAGATGGGTTAGCTCGTTCTCCTGAAGCATCAACGTTGCCCGTTCCCGGGCGGCATTGATGATCTTGTCGGCTTCATCCTCCGCCTGAAGAATGACGCGGTCCTTCTCCTGGCTCATCTTCCGCGCCTCTTTGATCTCGGCGGGCACGGTGACCCGGAGCTGATCGATGATATCCAGGAATTCCTGCTCGTCGACGATGGTTCGCGACGACAGGGGGAGCCGCGTTCCCGAGCTCACCAGTTGCTCCAAGCGGTCGATCAACTGTAGGACGTCGATGGTCTCACCCCCTTCACTCGTCAGCCGGTCAGCCAACGAGGTACTGGAGCTGCCTCACCCTGCGCGGCGAACTTCTGTCGCAGCGCGTCGGTGACGAAATCCGGGACCAGCCCTTCGGATGGCCCGCCAAGCTTGATGATTTCTTTGATCAGGCTCGCGCTCAAGAAGCTGTATTGCAGGCTGGTCACCAGGCAGATGACTTCCACCTCCGGCGCCAGCTTGCGGTTCATCAGCGCCATCTGGGTCTCGATCTCGAAGTCAGAAACCGCCCGCAGTCCACGGACGATGACCTTGGCGCCGACCTGGCGCGCGAACTCGACCAGGAGACCGTTGAACGAATGAACTTCGAGGTTGGGAACGCCGGCCAGCGCCCGCTTCGCCATGGCGACGCGCTCGGGCGTGCTGAAGACCAGCGTCTTCGCTGGAGTGTCGTACACCCCCAGAATAACCCGATCAAAGATCGCCGCGGCCCGTCGCGCGATGTCGATGTGCCCCATCGTGATCGGGTCAAACGTTCCCGGATAGATCGCCGTCGTGGCCATCCCGCGCTTCTCCTGACCGCGTCGCGGCAAGCTGGCGGTAGATCGACAAAACCGTGTCTCCGTACCGCCGCTCGCGTACCGCGACCAGTCGATTGTAATTCGTCGACAAGCTCACGCGCCGTGAATGCTCGACCGCGACCAGCGCGCCGGACGCCAGCATGGTGCCGTTCGCCAGGTCGTCGATCACCGTCACGACGCTCTGATCATTATACGGTGGGTCCAGCAGCACCAGATCGTACCGGGCGCGCGGGACGTCGCCGGCCGCGCCCCGCGCGACTTTCGCCGCGTTCATCCCGATCACCCGCGCGCGATCGGCGAGCCCGGTCGCCCGCAGATTACGCTCGATGACCCGCCGGGCCGCCGGGTGCGCTTCGACGAAGTCGCATCGGGCCGCGCCGCGAGAGAGCGCTTCGATTCCCAGCGCGCCGGTCCCGGCGTAGAGGTCGAGGACGACCAACCCCTCCCAGATCTCCTCAGTGCCGATCTCGGTCATCTTCAACTCGGGCCCCTCACCGGGGCGTTCCGCCGCCAACTGCGTCTCGAGCATCGAAAAGAGCGCCCCCTTGACTTTGTCCGCCGTTGGGCGGGTCAGCGGACCTGGCGGGCCGAACAACGGCCGTCCGCCCGCGACTCCGGCGATCACCCTCAATTCAGGTCCAGATGTCCCTGCCAGAATTGCTCGACCATCCGGCGCAGCACGCGATGCTCCGGCGCGGTCAGATCCGGGTCCTCCCGGAAGAGTCGCTCGGCCACCGCCCTTGCCTCGGCGAGCACCGCGACGTCGCTCCAGCGGGCCACCTTGAAGTCGGGTAACCCGCTCTGGCGGGTGCCAAAGAATTCACCCGGCCCACGCAGCTTGAGATCCTCCTCGGCGAGCTCGAAGCCGTTGTGGGTGCGCTCCATCACGTCCAATCGACGAACGCTTGCCTCGCTTGGACTATCCGAGATCAGCAAGCAGTACGATTGAGCGTCGCCTCGGCCGACCCGTCCGCGAAACTGATGAAGCTGAGCCAGGCCGAAGCGATTGGCCCCCTCGATCAGCATCACCGTCGCGTTCGGCACGTCGATTCCCACTTCCACCACCGCGGTCGAGACCAACACGTCCAGATCGTGCCGCTGGAATTGGCGCATCACCGCCTCCTTTTCAGCGGGCTTCATGCGGCCGTGCAACAGACCTAACCGCAGGTCCGGAAACACCTCGGCGTGCAATCGCTCGTATTCGGCGGTCGCGGCCCGCGCCTCGGTTCGCTCGGACTCTTCGACCAATGGACAGATGACGAACGCCTGGTGCCCGGCGATGGCTTCGCGGCGGAGAAACTCATATGCTCTTGGTCGATCGGTCGGGCGCAAGTGGCGGGTTTTGATGATCTGGCGTCCCGGTGGCAGCTCGTCGATGATCGCCAGATCAAGGTCGCCATACAAGGTCAGCGCGAGGGTTCGCGGAATCGGCGTGGCCGTCATCACCAGAACATGGGGATTATACCCTTTTTGACGCAGAACGCTACGCTGCGACACCCCGAATCGATGTTGCTCGTCGACTACGACGAACCCCAGCCGGGCGAACTCGAGGCCTTCTTGCACCAGCGCCTGGGTTCCCACGACAATCGCGACCTCGTGATCCTTGATCGCCTGATAACGGCTCCGGCGCTCGGCCCCCTTGATCGATCCGGTCAGGAGGGTGACCGCTGGAGCCCGCTCGCCAAGACCGGCGAGGAGCCTTTGCAGCGTTAGGAAATGCTGCTCGGCCAGGATTTCGGTCGGGGCCATGATCGCCGATTGGTAGCCGTTCGCCGCCGCCTGCACCATCGCGGTCGTGGCCACGACCGTCTTGCCGGAGCCGACGTCGCCCTCCAGGAGCAGGCTGGTCGGTCGGGTTTCCTGGATTCGCTCTCGGACGGCGTCGAGCGCCCGCTGCTGCGCGCCGGTCAGCGAGAACGGCAGCGCATCCAAAAAAGCGCTCACCTGCTCCTGCTCAACCGCGAGCGCCGGGGCCGGCTCGCCGGATTCCCAGACGCGCCGGCGACGGAGCACCCCGACCTGGACGACCAGGAGCTCGTCGAAGGCCAGGCGGCGCTGCCCGGAGGCCTTGAGCTCGTCGCTATCCGGATAGTGGGCCTGGGCGATCGCCTGGGGAAGGTCCATCAATCGATGCTCGGCCCGCAGCGGCGTCGGCAAAGGATCGGGAACGAGGCTCGCGTAGCGATCGACCGCCTGCTTGACGATGCGGCGCATGAACCGCCCGTTCAGCCCTTCGACCAGCGGGTAGACCGGTACCAGGCGCGCGGTGTGGATGGTATCTTCTCCGGAATAATGCTCCCACTCCGGGTCTTTGAAGACCGGCCGTCCACCGATGATGCGCGCCTCCCCGCTCAAAACGATCGTTCGACCGGTGGTGAGGTCCTGCGAAAAGTAGTCCTTGCGGCGAATCCAGACCACTTCGGCGGTGCCACTCTCGTCGGCCAGGGTCACCCGGATCACCAGCAGGCCGCCTGGCTTTGGCTCGACCTTGACTTTCCAGACGCTGGCGAGTATTGTCTCGAACCCTTCGAAGCTCAAATCGCGAATCAGCTTCGCCCGCCGGTAATCTAGGTGATAGCGCGGGAAATGACGCAGCAGATCCTGGATCGTGTGAAGCCCGAGCTTCGCCAGGCGCTCGGCGTTCGCCGACCCGACACCGCGCAGCGCAGTCACCGGCGCGTTGAGCGGATCGTCCAGCTCGAGGCTGACCCTTTCGCTGGGCGACGCCACGCCCGCGCCCGGACGAGCTCGCGGCCGCGTCGGCTTTCCTTCGGCGGTATCGACTGAGGGTTGGTCTCCGGATGCGCGGTCGGGGGTGCCCTTACCCCCTACCCCCTCTCCCAGCGCGCGGGAGAGGGGTCTTGAAGATGGCATCTCCCTGGAGTCCCCTCTCCCGCGCCTGGGAGAGGGGGTGGTGGGTGAGGCTGCCTCGCCAACGCCAAACTCCTCGATTCCCCGCAGCACCGCCTCGACCGCCAGACGGCGGTCACCTGCCACCTGATCGCCATATCTCTCAAACGGCGCAATCAGCCGCTCGGCGCTCCCTCGACGCTCGGGCGACCAGCGCGTCAGCCAACCCTGGAGAAACCCCGCCAGCCCGCCGACGACCGCGCGGTTGTCGCAGCCGCGCCGCCGCTCGTGCTCCAGAATCCGCCGCAGCAGATCGAGCGAGGACCGATCGGTCTGACCGGGGCTGGCGGGCGCGGATCGAGAAGCGGTCCAATCGTGCATCGTCAGGCGAACAGGCCCTGGGATACGACGACGCCGACCGCGCCCGGTCCCGCGTGCGCCCCGATGACCGGCCCGTAATGCCCGACGATCACCTTCTCGCGCGGGAAGCTCGGCTCGATCCGCCGTAAGAGCATCTCGATGTCCGATGGCGAATCGTCGTGGAGGAGGGCCAGTCGATCGATGTGAGGAAACAGCTCGACGAATTCCACGAGCCCGTCGATCGCCTTCGAGCGGGTCCGCACCTTTTCGACCGGCTGAACCTCGCCATCTTCCAGCTTCAAGATCGGGCGGATGCTCAACAGCGTGCCGAGGAATGCCTGGGCGCGCCCGATCCGGCCGCCGCGCTGCAAATACTCGAGGGTATCCACGAAGCACATGATGTGAACGTTCGGGGAAAGTCGGCGGACCAACGACACGACCTCCCACTGGTCGGCCCCGGCCCGCGCCAGCTCCGCCGCCGCCATGACGATCAACCCGAGACCGAGGCTGGCCGAGCGGGAATCGACCACCTCGACCCGGCACCGGCCGCGTACCGCCTGTCCGGCCAGGGCCGCCGAGTTCACGGTGCCGCTCAGGCGACTCGAGAGGTGAATCGAGACGATCGCGCTCCCCTCCGCGGCCAGCCGGCTGTACGTTTCCTCGAACCGACCGGATGCTGGTTGGGACGTCTTGGGGAAATCCGACCCCTTGGCCAGAAGCTCGAAGAAGCGGCGGGAGTCGAGATCGACCCCATCGCGGTACACCGTCGCGCCAAATTGCACGTTGAGCGGCACCACGACGACGTCCAGTTGGTCGCAGATCTCGCGCGGCAGATCGCAGGTGCTGTCGGTGACGACCCGAACGCGCGCCGCGCCGCTCATTCGCACGAAAGGCAGATCAGGTCTCGAGCCTGACCGCCAACTACGGATTCGACGTGCTGTCCGGGAAACTCGCCGGTCACTCGCGCGATCAGCGCCTCGCGCTCGCGTACCGAAACGCCCCGACCGTGATACAGGGTGATGATCTCGCGTTCCGACGCTCCCAGACGGCTCAAGGCCCCGAGAGTCACGCCGGTGAGGTCGTCGCCATCAAAGCAGGAGCTATCGTCGAGCCAGGCCACCATTTTCCCGTGGTTGGGCGAAGCCGTCGCGTCGCTCGCCACGACGCGAGCCGACCGGAGCGCGGCCAGCGCTCGGTCGATTGCCCGAAGGTTCTCCTCGATCGGGCGGTCCGGTTGGAAAGCGAGCGCCGCCGCCACGCTCCGGGCCG
>JBOGTX010000143.1:0-2720 GCA_050695695.1 Chloroflexota bacterium | reverse complement strand
GATGATGGCCGGCTTCGCGGCGTCGCCCAGCGCCTTGGCAAACCCGTCCCTGGCCTTGGTCAGCTCGGCCAGCGAGGCCGGGCCAGCTCGCGGCTGAAGCGCCGCGAAGCCGGCGAAGCGCCCCGGGTAGCGCCGCTGGACGTCGATCAGGTAATCGTTGTGCGCCCGGCAGAGCGCCGGGTCGCTCCAGCCGAACCCGAGCGCGAAGGCGCCGGCGATGCCGTAGCGATCCATCGACGCCAGTGCGGCTTCGGCGGTGGCCAGGCGGGCCCGCGGGTTCGCGTACAGCGTCGCGAAGTGCGGATCCAGGGCGCTGAAGCGCGCGCGGTCCGCAACGATCTCCGGCGGAAAGAGGTGGACGTGGGCGTCGACAATCGGCGATGCCTCGGCCGGCTGGTCGCGGTCCGTGACCGACTACCCTTTCGCGGCCGACGTCGGGATCTCCGATCCCCACGCGCCAACCGCGTGACAGGCGACCATCTGCCCACCGGTGACCTCGCGGAACTCCGGCTCGGTCTCGTGGCAGATCTCCCGGGCGATCGGACAGCGGGTGTGGAACCGACAGCCCGAGGGTGGCTTGATCGGACTGGGAACGTCGCCGGTCAGGACGATGCGCCGGCGTCGGAGGGTCGGGTCCGGCTGGGGAATCGCCGAGAGCAGCGCCTGGGTATAGGGGTGCAATGGATGGCGAAAGATGTCGTCGGTGGTCGCCAGCTCCACCAGCTTGCCCAGGTACATCACGCCGACCCGATCGCTGATGTAGCGGACCACCGCCAGGTTGTGGGCGATGAACAGGTAGGTCAGGCCGAACTGCTGCTGGAGGTCGCGGAGCAGGTTCAGAATCTGCGACTGGATCGACACGTCGAGCGCGGAGACGGGCTCGTCGCAAATCACGAACTTGGGGTGCAGGATCAGCGCGCGGGCGATCCCGATGCGCTGGCGCTGACCACCGCTGAACTCGTGGGGGTAGCGGCGGGCATACTGGGGACGCAGCCCCACCAGGCTCATCATCTCGCGGACCGCCTGGTCGCGCTCGGAGCGCGAGCCGATTCCGTGGACGACCAGCCCCTCGCCGATGATGTCGCCAATCGGCATCCGGGGGTCCAGCGAGCTGTAGGGGTCCTGGAAGATGACCTGCATGTCCCGGCGGAGCTGCTTGAGCGCGTCACCGCGCACGCCGAAGACGTCTTTGCCCTGGAAGCTGACTTTGCCGCCGGAGGCCGGAATTAAACGAAGGATCACCCGCCCGGTCGTCGTCTTGCCGCAGCCAGACTCCCCGACCAGGCCGAGCGTCTCGCCGGTCTGGATCTCGAGCGACACGTCGTCGACGGCGTGGACCGCCCCGACGGTCCGGTAGAGAATTCCTCCGCGGATTGGGAAGTGCTTGACCAGGTTCCGCACCGAGACCAGCGGGGCGCCGTTGAGGGGCACGGGCATCGCGAGAGCCATTCTAGTTTCCTCCGGCGGGCACGTTCTCGTACAGCCAGCACGCCACCCTGGTTTCCCCGTGCGCGGTCAGGCTCGGCTCGCGCTCGCGACAGACCGGCATGGCAAACGGACACCGCGGCGCGAACCGGCAGCCCGGCGGGAGCTTGACCAGATTCGGCACCGTGCCCTTGATCACGTTCAGCCGCACCGACCGGTCCGAATCCAGCGCGGGAATGCTGGCCAGTAATCCCTGGGTGTACGGGTGCTTTGGCTCGCGGAAGAGGGTGGCAACCTCGGCCTGCTCGACGATCTTGCCGGCGTACATCACCGCGACCTCCTGGGCCATCTCGGCGATGACCCCGAGATCGTGGGTGATCAGCAACAGCGCGGTGTTCCGCTCTTCGGTCAAGCTCCGGAGCAGCTCTAGGATCTGCGCCTGAATCGTCACGTCGAGCGCGGTCGTCGGCTCGTCGGCGATGATCAGCTCGGGCTGGCAGGACAGCGCCATCGCGATCATCACCCGCTGGCGCATGCCGCCTCTCAGCTCGTGAGGATAGGCCCGGTAGCGGTCTTCGGGCTGGGGAATTCCGACCTGCCGGAGCAAGCCGATCGTCTCCTCGCGCGCCTGGCCCTTGCCCACCTTCTTGTGGGTGAGAATCGCCTCGGCGATCTGATCGCCGACGGTGAACACCGGATTCAACGAGGTCATCGGCTCCTGAAAGATCATCGCGATGCGTCCGCCACGGACCTCGTACATCTTCTCCTGGCTGAGCCCGAGCAGGTTCACCCCGTCGAGGACGATCGCCGAGCCTTCGACGATCTTGCCCGGTGGCGGCACCAGCCGCATGATCGACAGCGAGGTCACGCTCTTCCCGCAGCCGGACTCGCCAACCAACCCGACGGTCCGACCGCGCTGGATGGCCAGATCGATCCCGTCGACCGCCGGCACGACCCCATCGGAGGTGTAGAAGTAGGTTCGGAGGTTGCCGATGCGCAGCAGCTCGTCGTGGCCGTTGGCTCGCTCGTCTTTCACGTTCCCGCGCCTTTTTTCCACCAACCCGGGTTGGATACGCGCGTAGTCTAGCACAGGGGTTTTGCCCGCGCAATTTGCCGATGGACGAAGCTACCGACGCCCAACGCGCCTTGCTCTTCGATCAGATGGTCGCTAAACTAGCGCTGCTGTGGTCAGACTGGATTATCGAGGGTCGGCGTTTGAGGCAAAGTGACCGCTGGCTGCCCGCGAATCGCGGATCGAGACGAGCGCGCCCGCAGAGACCGGTGCGCGCGAGTAC
>JBOGTX010000142.1:0-4974 GCA_050695695.1 Chloroflexota bacterium | reverse complement strand
CTTGCGGCATGTCCCACATGTCTTCACGGTTGTAAAAGACCTGCGGATCCTTCATGTGATACGCGCGAAGCACGTCCGCCTGGACCAGGAACATGTCCTCCGGGTAACGGATGTGCGCGTGCAGGTCCGGAGGCATCTGGTCGATCGGGGTGAACAGGGTCGGGAAAATCTTCTCGTACGTTTGGATGATCGGATCGGACGGATCGGAAACGTAAAGATGAATCGTGCCGTCATACGCGTTCGTCACGGTCTTGACTGAGTTGCGAATGTAGTTGAATCGGCCGCTGTAAGGCGTCGAATAGGGATACTGGTTGGTCACGGTGTAGGCGTCCTGGAACCAGTAGAGCTTCCCGCCCGACACCACCATGTAGGGGTTCGAGTCCTGGATCAGGAAAGGCGCCAGTCGATTCAGTCGATCCGAGATCTGGCGGTGGTACATGATGCGACTCGTCGGGGTGAGGTAGCCGGTCAAGAGAATGTTCGGATCCTGGTAAAGAATCGCGAAGGCGACCTTCCGCAGCGCCGAGCTCAGCATGACGCCGCCGTTTCCCTTGTACGAGTCGTAGACGTTTTGATTACCTTGGGGGTAGTCGAATTCCTGCGCGCTGGTATCGAGAATGACGTAGGTCGAATCGGTCTCGCCATAGTAGATCGCCGGTTGCGACACCGGAATCTTGCCGGTTGGCGGTATGTCCTGGATGAGCAGGTTGGGAAGCCCTTCCGCCGTCGCGGTATTGACCGGGCTCATGGTCAGCCCATAGCCGTGGGTGAACTGGAGGTGCTGAGTCACCCAGGTCTGGGCCTGGCTGCTCAGCTTGCTTGGCGAAAGCTCGCGCGCGCTAAGCATAACTTCCTGGTATTTACCGTCGATCGTGTAGCGGTCGATGTCGACCGAGTTGAAGTCGTAATACAGACGGATCGTTTGAATCTGATTGTAGGTCGATAGGAGCGGGCGATTGTCCCAGAGTCGCAAGCTCGCGAAGGTCTGGGGATTGCGCTGGACGACGCCAGCCTTGGGGTCAGCATCGCCGGGAAATGGCTGGCTGTCCACGCTGTCGAGCCCAAACGCCAGCCTGGTCATATTGATGTTCTGTTGCAAATAGGGGCGCTCGAGAACGATCTCGCTCGGCTGCACTTGATACTGCTGGATGATCGACGGGTAGATGCCGCCGATCAGGATAGCGGCGATGATCCAGACCGCGACCCCGACACCGACCAGGGCATAGCCGCGGCGAAAGCCGTTCGCGAAGAAGGCAACCGCGATGATGAGCGAGATGACGGCCAGAATCGTCAGCGCCGGCAGTTGAGCATGGACGTCGGCGAAGCCGGCCCCGTGAACGACACCGCGGCTGGCGAACACCAGGTCGTAGGTACTCAAGCGATAGCCGACCGCGAGCAGGATCGGAATCAGCGCCACGAGCGTGAACAGGTGAATCCGCACGCCGCGCACCGAGGCCAGCGCCGCCAGGTCAGATCCGTCGAAGGTAAAGCCGTACGAGCGGACGGCATAATAGGCGCCGGTCAGGAACCCGACCAGAACGACCGCCGCGATCAGCCAACCCTGGACGAAGTGAAAAAGGGGCAGCTTGAAGACGAAGAACGAAACGTCCATCCCAAATAATGGGTCTTTGGTCCCAAAGCTGGTTGGGTAGAGATAGCGTTCGATCATGAGCCAGCGACCGGAAACGGTGAGTCCCATGATCGTGGCCAACACCAGCGCGCAAAGCAACGCACCGTAGGTTACCAGGCGATCGACCGTGTGTGCTTTCATCCGGGTGATGTAGGTCAACACGCCTTCGCGCGGCAGGGGAAGCTCGCCGATGTGGCGCGCGACGAAGCGCGCGATCATCAGGTTGATCATGGCGAAGACGAGAAACGCCCCCGCCCCAAGGGCGAAAAACGCGATCTGGGACGTCACCACGGTGGTGAAGACCGCCGCCTGGCCGACACTCTGAAACCATAGCCATTCGGTATAGAAGCCGGCGGCCGCTGGCGCCGCGATCAGGACGACCAGGGCCACGACCACGACGATGAGAATCCACATCAGACACTTGCCTCCCACCAGAGCACTCCGGCGGAGGTGGGCGGCACGTCGAACTGCCACCTGCCGTCGCGGTGAACCATCCGCTCGCGAAGGTAATCCGTGATCTTCCGCTCGACGTCGGGGCCCTCGGGGTTCAGCAGGTCGGCCTGGATCATCGGCACCGCGTCGTCGATCGCCTCGAAGCCGGCCGCGGCACTGAAGGGAATCGTCGCCACGTTGGGATAGATTCCCAACTGACACGCGACCCCGAACAGGTCGGCGAACGATGGCTCGGGACACCGTGTCTCGCCCCAGATCCGCTCGAACAGGTCAAGGATCGCGATCTCCCGCTGCTGGTGACGGAGCACGACGAACGCCCGCCCACGGCTCACCCGATCGATCTGACGCAGAAATGGCTCGATCGCGGCGACGAAGTAGGCGACGTGGGAGCAGATCACCAGGTCGGCCGGGGCAGCCTCGTCCGTCGGCCACCCGCTCGCGATGATCTTGACGTTCCCGAGATCCGCTTCTCGAACCACCGCGGTCAACTGATCCCGCATCGCCGCCGACGGCTCGACCGCGGTGACCGCGGCGACGAGCGGTGCGAGCGGGAGGACGTGCCGCCCGGTGCCGGCGCCGACGTCGAGTACCGATGAATTCGGGCCGACCAGCGGACGAATCAGCGTGAGCAGGGGATCCGCCGCGCCGGGCCGCATCGTCATGCGCCGAAAGCGCGCGGCGCGATCCCCGGCCCAGTGGTCCGGCCGGTCTCCGAGGCGATCTAAACGCCGGCCCTGCGCTTCACGCGCCGCGACCAGTTGCCGCCACCGATCGACGTAATCGATTGGTGCCACCCGCGGGGTGTCAACAGTCATCATCGCACCTCATCTGCCGCCGAGGCTGGGAGGTCGACCCTTTGCCAGCCGGCGCGATCCGGGAAGAGAACCTGTCGAATGCCGGCTTCGACGAGCAGGCGCGCGCCTTCGGCGAATCGACGATCGACGTTCGCCGGGCGGTGGGCATCCGCGCTCAGAAGCGAGGCGATGCCCCGCCTGGCGCACCGTCGCAAGATCGCGAGATTTGGATTCGGCGCCCCGGCGGGCTTGTCCCACCCCGAGGTATTCAGCTCGACCGCCAGTCCGGCCTTCTGGATCGCATCCAGGGCATCGTCCACGAGCTCGATGTACCATCGATCCCCGGTCGAAAAATAGCGGTCATCGCGATTCCAAAGGGCAATCCGATCCAGGTGGCCGACGAACGTTGGAAGCTGCCAGGTGCTGACTTCCTCGACCATCAAACGAACTCTGCGGTAATAGTCCGCCACGATCGGACGAGCATCGCCACGGTAGCGGGCGGCGACCTCCCTGGCGAAGACCGCCTCGCTTTCGTCGTAAGCCCAGGGATCGGCTCCGTCGCCTCCGACGTAATGGACCGAGCAGACGAAGTAGTCGAAGTCACGGCGGAGGAGCTCGCGCTCGTAGAACGCGCTGAGACCGGGCAAATAGTCGAGCTCGAGACCGAGGAACACCGGGAGCTCGCCCGCGTAGCGATCGGCGGCACGGCGGACGTCCGCTCGGTAGGCGTCGAGGGCCGCCAGGGGCATCGCGTAATCGCACGCGAAGGGTAGGGGCGCGTGGCCCGAAGCGCCGTAGGCGGCGAGGCCGGCCTGAGCCGCGGCCCGCGCATACTCGTCGATCTCGCCGTGACCGTCGCAGTAGCGGCTGTGGGTATGAAGACTGGAAAACATCCGGGGTGGACCATCGACTGGACTGCTCACGTCACTTCCTGGCCAACGCGGCGATTCCCGCCTTCAACGCCTATTATAACGCGGCCGATGGCGTCTCGTCGTGCCTCTTGGATCAAATCCGGCCGTCAGGTACAATCCTCTCGCGCGGTGAGCGCTCGACGGCGACCGCCGGTCTGGTGTCCACGGACGCCACTGCCCCACCACGGGCGATCATTGAAGGAGAAGCTAGATGCGATTGTTGACGTTTACCGAGAGTGGAAAGACCCGGGCCGGTCTCGAGGTCGAAGGACGGATCGTGGATCTGGCCGGCGCGGCGGCGCGCGGTGGTGGCGTAGCCTTGCCCGATGACCTGAAGCAGATTCTCGAGGTCGGTGATCCCGCGATGCAGTCGGCTCGCCGGGCCCAGGACTGGATCGTGAGCGCGCTGCGCTCCGGCGCGACACCGACCGGCCCGTCGGGTGAAGCGATCGTCTTCAACCGTTCCGAGGTTCGGATCAACGCGCCAATCCGCCGGCCGGGCAAGATCATTTGCCTGGGCTTGAACTACGCGGATCACGCGGCGGAAGGCGGATCGGAGCCACCCAAGGCGCCGCTGCTCTTTGGCAAGTTCGCGAATGCCATCGTCGGCACCGATCACCCGATCGTCTCGCCAAAGGCAACTCAGCGACTGGATTACGAGGCCGAGCTGGCGGTGGTCATTGGTCGCCGAGCCAAGCTCGTGCCGGTCGAGGAGGCGCTGGAGTACGTCGCCGGCTACATGAACCTCCACGACGTCAGCGCGCGGGACCTTCAGTCCGAAACCGGGCAGTTTTTCCGTGGCAAGTCGGGCGACACGTTCGCGCCGTGCGGGCCGTACCTGGTGACAAAGGACGAGATCCCGGATCCGCACGCCCTCGACATTCGGTCCTACGTGAACGGCGAGCTACGTCAGAATTCGAACACGCGCCAACTCATCTTCAACGTGCCATTCCTGGTTCATCACATCTCGAAGACGATCACCCTCGAGCCAGGGGATGTGATCTCGACCGGCACGCCAAGCGGCGTGGGGACGCACCGACATCCACCGAGCTATTTGAAGCCCGGCGACGTCGTGCGAATCGAAGTGCAGGGACTGGGGGTCCTGGAGAATACTGTCGTGGCCGAGTAGCGAAGCCTTTGGCATCCTGGATTCACGGCGCCAAAGACCGACACCCTGAAGGTGCGA
>JBOGTX010000141.1:0-4210 GCA_050695695.1 Chloroflexota bacterium | reverse complement strand
GGCCCACCTGGACCCCACGGCCGAGAATGACCGGCCCGACGATGATCGACGACGGATCCACCTTCGCGCCGTCGCCGATCCGAATGCCGTTGAACGCCGTCAGGCCGTCCCAGACGCGTTGGACCTGGCCACGCAGGATGTCCCGATTGACCGAAAGATACTTCGCGGGCGTTCCGATGTCGATCCAGTAGCAGCTCGAAGGATAGCCATAGATCGGATCGTTCCGGCTCAGCAGATCGGGGAATACCCCGCGCTCGAACATGTGGTACGTAGCCGGGGGAATCAGCTCAAGCACCTCCGGTTCGAGCACGTAGGTCCCCGCGTTGATCAGATTGGTCGTGACGTCTTCCGGACGCGGCTTCTCGAGGAAGCGCCGGACCAGTCCCCGAGCATCGGTCTCGACCAGGCCATAGGCTGTCGGATCCTCGACCGGCGCCAGCGAGATCGTCGCCTTCGCCCCGTGTTCGCGATGGAAGGCGATCATCGCCCCCAGGTCGAGGTCGGTCATGATATCGCCATTCAGCACCAGAAACGTATCGTCGAGGAAGGACTCGACGTTCTTGACGCCCCCGGCCGTCCCGAGCGGACTCGCTTCGACGACGTAGCTGAGGTTGACCCCCAGCGATCCACCATCCCCAAAGTGCTGCTCGATGACGTCAGATCGGTACCCCATGCTCAGGACGACGTCCTGGATTCCCTGCCCTTTCAAGTAGTCGAGAACGTGCTCGAGAAACGGTCGATTGACGACCGGAAGCATGGGCTTCGGGGCGCTCAGGGTTAGCGGGCGGAGGCGGGTTCCTTCGCCACCGACGAGAATGACGGCTTTCATCGTTGGTTCCCTCTGTCGGTCGCCTTCGGGCCGGACCTTCGATCAGGCGGCGACCCGACGACGCCACTCGTCGAGTATATCGCGCAGAGTCCGATCGATCGGGGTCGTGGGTGCCCAGCCGACCGCCTCGCGAATCTTTCGACAGTCGCTCCGCACGATCGTCGCGTCGGCCGGGCGAAAGCGGGCCGGATCTACCTGGATCTTGAGATCCCGACTGGCAAGCGCGCAGAGCACCTCGAGGATCTCCTGGATCGAGCGCACGCAGCCCCCGCCGACGTTGTAAACGCCGCCCGCCCGACCGGACTCCAGGAGGAGCTCGTAGGCTTGAACAGCATCCCGCACGTCCGTGAAATCTCGCCGCGCCCCCAGGTTGCCCACCCGAATGATCGGCTCGCGCCAACCGGCCTCGGCCTCCGCGATTTGACGGGCGAAGCTGGGAATCGCGAATCGATCGGACTGGCCTGGTCCCAGCAGGTTGAACGGTCGGACGCACCGCACGTCGAGATTCCGACCGAGATGATACTGCAGGCCGAGATAATCCTGGGCCACTTTGCTCGCCGCGTAAGGGCTGGTTGGTCGAAGTGGTGCGTCTTCCGCGAGGGGAGGGTCTTCGAGGCGGACCTGCCCGTATTCCTCCGACGAGCCGGCGATCAGGATCCTTGCCGTTGGCGCGTGTCGGGCGACGCTGTCCAGCAGGCTGATCTGCGGCATGGTGTTGTTTCGCCAGGTTTCGGCGGGGTCTTGCCACGACGTCACGACCGACGCCTGGGCCGCCAGGTGGACGACCCAGTCCGGGCGGCTCTCGGCCACCGCCCGATCGACGAGCGCCGGGTCGAGCAAGTCCCCGACGATCCAGTGGCACGCCGCGTCGGTCGAGCCGTCGCTCGCGGTCGACGGGCGCGCCCGCCGAGTCACTCCAAAGATGGCCGAGGCCGGATCGGCCGCCAGCCGTCGGATCAAGTGACCGCCGACGAACCCTGCCGCGCCGGTGACGAGAACGCGTTTCACCGCCGGAGCACGCCTCAGAGCCCCGCCGCCTGGCGGAGCACCCGGGCCTTGTCGGTTCGCTCCCAGGGAGCGTCGATGTCGTCGCGGCCAAAGTGCCCGTAGACGGCCGTCGGTCGATAGATCGGCCGACGCAGGTCGAGATTCTGGATGATCGCGGCCGGCCTCAGATCGAAGTGAGATTCAATCAGCTCGGCGATCTTGTCCTCGGCAACCTTCGCCGTTCCAAACGTTTCGATCATGATCGAGACCGGTCGGGCAACCCCGATCGCGTAAGCAAGCTGAATCTCGAATCGGTCCGCGAGGCCCGCTGCGACGACGTTCTTGGCCACGTAGCGCGCGGCGTAGGCCCCGGAGCGGTCCACCTTTGTCGGATCCTTGCCCGATAAGGCGCCGCCGCCGTGCCGGGCCATGCCCCCGTACGTGTCGACGATGATCTTGCGTCCGGTCAGTCCGGCGTCCCCCATCGGCCCGCCGATCACGAAGCGACCGGTCGGATTGACGAGAAAGCGCGTCTTGCGATCCATCAGGTGAGGAGGAATCACTTCACCCAGCACCGTGTCGATGATGTCGCCTTCCAGCCTGGTATTCGTGACGCTCTCGTCGTGCTGCGCGGAAACGACGATCGTATCGATCCGGACCGGCTTTCCATACTGGTACTCGACCGTCACCTGTGACTTCCCGTCCGGCCGAAGGTAGGGGAGAACCCCCTGCCGACGAACCTGGGCCAGTCGACGGCAAATCCGGTGGGCGTAGGAGATCGTGCTTGGCATCAGCTCCGGGGTCTCGTTGCAGGCAAATCCCACCATCATCCCTTGATCGCCGGCTCCGGTGCGATCGAGCTCGGCGTCGGACAGCGCGCCGGACCGTGACTCGAGGGCCCGATCGACGCCCTGGCTAATGTCCTGGGACTGCTCTTTGATCGACAACATCACGCCGGCCGACTCGTAGTCCAGACCAAAGGCGGCGTCGGTATAGCCGACGTCGCGGATCGTCCCCCGGATCACCCTTGGCATGTCCACGTAACAATTGGTGCTGATCTCCCCCATGACCAGAACCAATCCGGTCGTCGTCGCGACCTCGCAGGCAACCCGAGCCAGCGGATCCTTTTCGATGATCGCGTCGAGAACCGCGTCCGAAATCTGATCGCAGAGCTTATCCGGGTGTCCCTCGGTGACCGACTCCGAGGTGAACAGGACGCGAGGCGATTGGGTGAAGGACAGGTTGCTCATTCATCTTCTCCGATCAGGTCCCAGATTCCCACGAGGTCAGGTACTTCTTCTGCTCCTCGCTCAGCTCATCGATCTCGGTCCCCATCGCCCGTAGCTTCAGACGGGCCACATTCTCGTCGATCTCCCGGGGCACGATGTACACCCGTGGCTCGAGCTCGCCCGAATGCTTCCGGATGAACTCGGCGCTCAGGGCTTGATTGGCGAAGCTCATGTCCATCACGCCCGCGGGGTGTCCCTCGGCGGCCGAGAGATTGACGAGGCGTCCGTCGGCCAGGAGGTACAGCTTGCGGCCGTCAGCCAGGCGAAACTCCTCGACGAAGTCGCGAACGGTTCTCCGTTCGGTGGCGCCGATGGCCAGGGCGGGAAGGTTGATCTCGTCGTTGAAGTGGCCGGAGTTGGCCAGGATCGCGCCGTCCTTCATCGCCGCGATCTGGGGCGCGTCGATCACGTTCACGTCGCCGGTCGCGGTCACGAAGATGTCGGCCAGCGGCGCCGCCCGGACGCTCGGCATCACCCGGTAACCGTCCATCAGCGCTTCGAGCGCGCGAATTGGGTCGACCTCGCACACGATGACGTTCGCGCCCATGCCGCGCGCGCGCATGGCGATGCCGCGCCCACACCAGCCGTAGCCGGCCACCACGAAAGTGCTGCCCGACAGGAGAATGTTGGTCGCGCGGATGATACCGTCGAGCGTGCTCTGGCCGGTGCCATAGCGGTTGTCGAAGAAGTGCTTCGTGGACGCCTCGTTGACGGCGACGATCGGGTAACGGAGCACCCCGCCTTCCTGCATGCTGCGCAGGCGGACGACGCCGGTCGTCGTCTCTTCAGTGCCTCCGATCACCCCATCGATCAGGCCGGTCGTATCGCGATGGAGGGTGCTGACCAGATCCGCGCCGTCGTCCATGGTGATCTCCGGCCGACCGGCCAGGATCTCCCCGATGTGCTGATAATAGGTGCCGTTGTCTTCGCCTTTGATCGCGAAGGTCGACATTTCATATTCGCTCACCAGGGCGGCGGCCACGTCGTCCTGGGTCGAGAGCGGATTCGACGCGCAGAGGACGACGTCGGCGCCGCCGGCCTTCAGCGCGCGCATCAGGCCCGCGGTCTCGCTCGTCACGTGCAGGCACGCCGAGATGCGGTAGCC
>JBOGTX010000140.1:0-6565 GCA_050695695.1 Chloroflexota bacterium | reverse complement strand
GTGCTGGTACGAGCTTGCCCAGCGGCGCGGGGCGCTCTCGTCCCAGTCCGGCCAGTCGACCAGCGTACCGCCCAGGTCGAAGATGACGGCGCGAATCGTCACGGCCACTCCCATTGTTGTTTGCGCTAAAATTCGCGGACCGCGCGCTCGTAGATCCGCGCGGCGGCGATGACCTGATCGATCGCGACAAACTCGTCGGCGGTGTGGGCCTGGCCGACGTCGCCGGGACCAAACACGACGCAGCTGATGCCAGCGTCGGCAAGCTTGCTCGCGTTGGTGCCGTACGGGACGCCGACCAGCCTCGACTCGCCGCGAATCGCGCGACAGGCGGCTTCGATCGCCCGGACGACGGCGGCGTCGGCGGGGGTATCCAGGCCGGAGACCGCCCCGAATGGCTCGTCGCGGCGGACGTTCAACTGGGGGTGATCGCGGCGCAGGCTCTCGACCGCGGCGTCGACCTCCGCCAGCGCGGCGGATGCCGTCTCCCCCGGCAGAAGACGGCGATCGATCTCGACCAGGCAGGTCTCGGGAACGATGTTGACCGACGATCCGCCGGAGATCTTGCCGACGCTCCAGGTTGCCGACCCCACCAGCGGATGGGTCCGCGCGGCGAAGCGAGGCTCGATCGCCTGACGAAGCAACGGAAGCAATTCCGCCATCTGGTAGATCGCGTTGTCGCCGAGCCCGGGGTTCGAGCTGTGGGCGGCTCTGCCCTCGGTCCGCATACACCAGCGGACGAACCCTTTGTGGGCGACCACCACCTCGAGTCGGGTCGGCTCGCCGACGATCGCGCCGTCGATCGTTACCCCCGAGCGCGCGAAGGCTTCCGCGCCGCGCATGAGGTACTCTTCGTCGACTGACCCGAGAAACACGACGTTGCAGCGCAGGCCGGCCGGGTCGCGCGCGAGCCCGCCCAACGCGGTCAGCATGGCGGCGAGCGATGCCTTGTCGTCACAGGACCCGCGGCCGGTCAGCCGGCCGCCCTGCTGCCCGGGGCGAAGGCCGTCCTGGCCCATCAAGTCCAGGCTGACGGTATCCAGGTGGCTGTCGAGCAGGATCGTCCGGCGGGCGCCGGCGACCTTGAGCTCGGCGATGACGTTCGAGCGACCGGGTAAGACGGGCTGCTGTCGAACGTCGAGTTCCAGATGCGAACAGTAGTCGGCGACGTAAGCGGCGACGTCCGCCTCGCCGCGTTCCCCGCCCGGAAAGTACGGATTCACACTCTCAATGGCGACCAGATCGGCCAGGAGGCGAATGGCTTCGCTCTGGACCGGTCGCTCGGCGACTTCCATCGATGTCTCCCCTCCGCGTTTGAAGAGATTCTCCCTGCCTTGGGGCCAGTTGTCAACGTCGCGAGCGCGGAGTATCGTAGGCTCCAACCGCGCGCGATCTTATGGGCCAGGAGGGAGTGCCGTGCGTTTTGGGCTGTGTACGGGAGACGTCGAGGTCATTCGGCAGTTGCCGGCCTTGGGGTACGACTACGCCGACGTCGGCGGGCGGACGGTGATTCCGTTCGAGAGCGAGGCGGCATTCGCGGCGGTGAAGGCGCGCCTCCGGGACACCGACGTGCCGATCGAAGGAATGGGCGGCTTCATTCCGGAATCGGTGCGAATCGTCGGCCCGGAGGTCGATTGGGCGCGAGTCCGAGGGTACCTCGAAACGACAATTGGTCGGGCCGCCGCGCTGGGAGTGAAGGCGATCAACTGGGGAAGCGCGCCATCCAAGCACGTGCCGCCGGGGTGGCCGATGTCGCGCGCCTGGGCGCAGATCGAGCGCGCCGGCGACTTGATCGCCGCGCTGGCGGAGGCGGCCGGCGTCGTCGTCGTGATCGAGCCGATCAACCCGCGCGAGACGAATATTCTCTATTACACCGTCGAAGGACTGAACCTGGCCCAGACCGTCAACCGCCCGGGCTTACGCCTTTTGGTGGACTATTACCACGTGATGAAGCAGGACGAGCCGCTCGAGCAGGTCAAGGCGGCGGCCGGCTGGATCGCTCACGCCCATACCTCGGACGATGAGCGCGCGTTTCCGTGCCTCGGCCAATGGGATCAGCGTCCGTTCCTGCGAACCCTGCGCGAGATGGGGTACGATGGCCGTTTGTCGTTCGAGGTCAGGCGACACGACGACGCGGGCTACGCCGAGTCCGCCCGGACGAGCGTCCAACGGATGCGCGCGCTCTACCAGCAGGTCTACGGAGCTTGACGAGGCTGGGTCGGGTACCCAAGCGCCTCCCAGGCATTGAATCCACCCTGGAGCGCCTCGACCCGCGGATACCCGTGATCCAGGAGAAACCGCGCCACCCGGGCGCTGGTCGCTTCGTGCGGTCAGGTACAGAACGTGACGACGAGGTGGTCGCGGGGGATTTCCTGGAACCGCTGGTCGATCTGGTCGGGCGGGATTCGGATCGCCCCGAGGATCGTGAGCGGACTTTCAAAGTAGGCGCCAGGCTGACGGACGTCGACGATCGTGACCGTCCGATGCTGGTCGATGAGCGCCTTCAGCGCCTCCGGCGTGATTCGGGGAACGCTCTGAGCTTGAACCACCATGCGCATCCCATCCTCTTTCCTAGTCTTGCCACCTTCAGTTTGACTGCAAGGCGAGTGCCGGAGAACGGGTGGCCTCACCCCCGGGAGGGTGAAGCTCGGCTTTCCGCTAACCTGTTATGATACAGAAGAGAGGGAGGCGCGATGTTCTATGGTGGGGGTGGGGGCGGCCACTACTGGCGCCTGGTGCACGGGAACGACGAGAAGAACGAGCTCAAGCTGAGCCGACCGCTGCTGCGCCGGGTCGGGGCCTACGCCTGGCCCTACCGACGTCGGATCGCCATCATGCTCTCGACGATTCTGGTCACGACCTTGCTCGCCTTGATTCCTCCCTTACTCTATCGCAATCTGATCGACGTCGCGCTGCCCCGGCACGACTACGCGCGGCTCGACCTGCTGGCAGTGGGGATGGTCGGCATCCCAATCGTCAGCGGGCTCGTCGGGGTGCTGCAGCGCTACCTCGCGTCGGCGATCGGCGAGGGGATCATTTGCGATCTGCGTCAGTCGCTTTACGCCCACATGCAGCGCATGTCGCTGCGCTTCTTCACGTCGACCAAGACCGGCGAGCTGATGTCTCGGTTGAATAACGACGTGATCGGCGCCCAACAGTTGGTGACGACCACCGCGACGAGCATCATCGCGAACGCGCTTGGCCTGGTCTCGACGCTGGCGGTGATGCTCGCGCTCGAGTGGCGCCTGACGATCCTGGCGGTGCTGATCCTACCGCTTTTCCTCCTGCCCTCGCGCCGGGTCGCGAACGTGTTGCGGAGCGTGGCAAGGGAGCAGCTCGATCGCAACGCCCAGATGAACGCGCTGATGAACGAGACGCTCAACGTCAGCGGTGCGCTCCTGGTCAAGCTGTTTGGGCGCGCGCCGTTGGAGACCGCGCGTTTCACCGAGCGCGCCGGCGCGGTGCGGGATCTGGGGATTCGCCAGACCGTCATCGGCCGGTGGTTCTCCTTCGGGCTTGGCCTGGTCGGCGCGATCGGCACGGCGCTCGTCTTCTGGGTCGGGGGCGAGCTGGTTCTGAGCGGGCAGTTCACGATCGGCTTGATCGTCGCGTTCGCGGCGTACCTCGGTCAGTTTTACGGGCCACTCGCCTCGCTCACCAGTGCGCGCGTGGACTTCGCGACGTCGCTGGTGAGCTTCGAGCGGGTTTTCGAGGTGCTCGACCTGCCGGTCGAGATCGCGGAGCGGCCCGACGCGGTCGTCCTGAGCGAAGCGGCCGGTCAGGTCAAGTTCGACGACGTGTCGTTCAGCTACCGGGCCGAAGACGCGGATGAGCGCTTACTGGCGACGCTTCGCCCGGTTGAGCGCCGATGGTCGCGTCTGAATGATCGCCCGCTGTCGGAGGGAGACACCCGGATCGAGCGGCGCGACCCGAAGGACGGCGCCGCGCGGCACGCCGTCACCGAGGACGGTCCGGCGGAGAACGATGCGGAGATTTCCCCGGCCGCGGAATCTATTCCGATCCAACCGAGCCATCAGGCCCGAACCTGGGCCCTGGAGCACCTGAGCTTTACGATCGAGCCGGGCCAGCTCGCCGCGCTCGTTGGGCCGAGCGGCGCCGGGAAGACGACGATTACCTACCTGCTGCCGCGGCTCTATGACCCGACGTCCGGTCGAATCCTGATCGACGGCCATGACCTGCGCGACGTCAACCTGCTCTCGTTGAGCGAGCAGATCGGTATGGTGACTCAGGAGACGTATCTCTTTCACGATACGATTCGGGCGAACCTCCGGTACGCCCGCCCGGGCGCGACGCCCAGCGAGGTGGAGGAAGCATGCCGCGCGGCGAACATTCACGACTTCGTCAGCGGTCTGCCGGAGGGATACGAAACGGTCGTCGGCGAGCGTGGTTATCGATTATCGGGGGGCGAAAAGCAGCGAATCGCCATTGCCCGGGTCATCTTGAAGAATCCGAAGATTCTCGTGCTCGACGAAGCGACTTCTCACCTCGATTCCCAGTCCGAAGCGCTGATCCAGGCCGCGCTCGTTCGGGTGATGCGAGGACGCACCAGTCTGGTCATCGCGCATCGCCTCAGCACGATCCTCGCGGCCGACGTCATTCTGGTCATGGACCGAGGGAGGCTGGTCGAACGAGGGACGCACGCTCAGTTGGTAGCCCACGGCGGACTGTACGCGACGCTCTACCAGACGCAGTTCCGAAGCCCGGTCTCGGCAAGCATTGACGTACCCGCGGCGGGTGGATAGAATGGCGAGGTAATCACCCCGCGAATTTGGCTGTGGTATTGGTTATTTGAGAGATCTGTCTGGCATCCGGACTATTCGATTGGTTGATTGGAAGCAGTGATGGGTAAGCATTTCAAGGATCTTCGTGCCACGGTGTCGATAGTTGTCGGTCTTGTTCGGGGCGCGGCTCGAGCCGGAGGTGATTCGGCGGAAGGCGTCGACTACGAGGCGCTCGTTCAGTCGGTGCTGCTCGAGGCCGGTTCGCTCGATCTCAGCTCGTTGATCGAGCGGGTCGCGGCGGAGGCGATGCGGATCGAGACGATCCGCGGCGCCTGGGTCACTGACGTGGCGCTCTGGGGACCGGATCTTTTCCGCCGTGATGCCACGATCGCCGTGCGCGGCATGATTGGTCGCTCGCTCGCGCTCGAGTTCGAGGGAATGCCGATCGCGATCCCGGTGCTCGAAGGGCATTGATGGGCGGCGCCCTGGCTTTCCCCTCATTCTCGCGCCCGGGCAGATCTCGGGGCGAAGAATAGGAAATTTTCCCCCATCTTCTGGGAAGAAATGCTCATTGCGTCCGCCGACGCAGGTACTATCCTCTGACATGCCTTCTGGTGACGAACCGAAACCGCGTGCGGAGGGACGGACATGGGCAATCTCGAAAGCCTTTATCGCCTTCAGACCTTTCAGCTCGGGCGTCTCAATCATGCGCTCGCCCGGCGCGACCGCGCCGTCGGTCAACGCGCGCTGCAACTCTCCGACCGGTCGATCGCCAGCCTGTACTCAAGCTGCATCGACGTCGGGGTCGGAGCGCAGGCCCGAGTGCTGATCGACACCTACCGTCGACCGCTCCCCTCGGTCGTGACGCGATGACCGACGAACAAGCGGCGATGTACCGCCTCCGCGCGTTCCAGCTCGCGCGCCTGCGCCGGGCGCTCGCTCAGCGAAACCGCGCGACCGGGGCAAGGTCGGTTCGTCTGGCCAATGCCTGCGTCTTGAGCCTGTACAAGAGCTGTATCGACGCCGGTGACGCCGGTCCGGCGCGCGACCTCCTCGAGCTTTTTCAGCGGCGGGTCACCCCCGGGGCGTAGCGTCCTTTCTCCTCGCCGGTGATCGTGTCTTCCCGGTCTGTCGGCACGATGTGTGCTACGTGTTCGCGCCCCGCCCGGTCTTCCGCGCGGGGATCGCGAGCGCTTGGACATATCCGCCAAAGGGAGGTTCACGATGTCGCATCGGCTGTTTCAACCGCTGGTAGGCGTTTTTATCGCCGTCCTGCTCGTCTTTGGAGCGGTCTTCGGCGTGGCGCTGGGAAAGGCGCCGGCGACCGCGCTGGCGCAATCGACGCCAACGACGCAGACGCAGGCGAAGACGAAGATGCATCCGCTGCCACCGGAGCTGGCGTTTCTACAAAATGAGACCCCGAACCAACGGTTCGATTCCGTTGTCTCCGGGCAGGTGACGTTCCAGAATCCACAATCGCAGCAAGTGATTCTCAACATGGTTCCGGGCAAGGTCGCGTCCATTGGCAGCAACTCGATCACGATCACGCCCAACGGATCGACCCAAACCCGAACGTTCAACGTGACCTCGAATACCTACATCGTGTCACATCCGGCCGCTGGATCGCTCTCGGCGTTTCAGAATGGCGAACGAGTCATGGCTTTCACGATCGGCAACAGCAGTGACGCGGTCGCGGTCGTCGCGCCCCGCGGCATGATGGGCTGGATGCACTAGAGTGGCGGGAAGCTGGATCCGCCGCGCCGGGTCCAGCTTGGCTCTTGCTTCACGGGATGGCTTCTCGGCGCGTCCAGCCATCCACTCGATCG
>JBOGTX010000139.1:0-1944 GCA_050695695.1 Chloroflexota bacterium | reverse complement strand
CTTTTTGTACTCGAAGCTGCTCTGCTGGGTGGCGCTGGACCGCGCGGTGAAGCTTGCCGAGCGCTATCGACTCCCCGGCCCGGTCGCGCGGTGGCGCTCGAATGGCGCGGAGATCCGGCGGGTCATTCTGGACGAGGGCTACAATCAGAAGCTCGGCGCCTTCGGCCAGGCGCTGGGCGAGCCGGTGCTCGACGCGAGCGCGCTGGCGATTCCCTTGCTCGGCTTTTTGCCGGCGACCGATCCGAGGGTTCAGTCCACCGTGCGCAAGATCCAGGACGAGCTCACCGCGCACGGCCTGGTCTACCGCTACCGCGCCGACGACGGCCTGCCCGGCGGCGAGGCGACCTTCGTCCTGTGCAGCTTCTGGCTGGTGGACAACCTGGCGCTGGCCGGCCGAGTCGACGAGGCCCGCGCGCTGTTCGAGCGGGTGGCCGGCTACGCGAACGACGTCGGACTGCTGGCCGAGGAGATCGAGCCGGTCAGCGGCGAGTTGCTGGGAAACTTTCCCCAGGGCTTCTCCCACCTGGCGCTGATTCGCTCGGCCCTCCACATCGCGAAGGCCGAGAAGTTCGGTCCCGAGCACAAGGCGAAAACCCGCGCCGACCGCGCCGACCAGATGGCCGAGGCGGGACGGTCTTAGAAGTTCCCCCAAATCCTGGACTTGCGGGAAATCATTCGTCTCGTCTGGTTACCGTACCCGCCCCGCCGTCGACCGTGACGCGCTCGCCGCTGGACAGGCGCTCGGTCGCGACGCCGGTCCCCAGCACGGCTGGAATGTGGTACTCGCGGGCCACGATCGAGCTGTGGCTGAGCGGTCCGCCCACGTCGGTGACCACGCCGGCCGCCAGCGCGAAGAGTGGCGTCCAGGCGGGCGTCGTGATCCGCGCCACCAGGATATCGCCCGGCCGCATCTGGCCGAACTCGTCGGGACCGTGGATCACCCGCGCCGGGCCGGTCACCTGACCGGGGCTGGCCGCGATTCCCTTGAGGACGTTGCCCTCCGGCTGGTTGGCCCGCGCCGGCAAGAACCCGCTGGTGTCGAACCCCAGAAGCCGGGTGCCGCCTTTCAGCGGCAGGGCAACCGGTGGGGTGAGCACGCGCTCCCGCTCCCAGGTCGCCCGCCGTTCGGCCACGATCGCCTGGACATGGGCCGGCGATTCCCTCGCGTCCAGCGCGGACGCGGCCGACCGAAGCTCGTCCCAGGTCAGAAAGAACACGTCGTCGGGCGTCCCGCTCGCCGCCGCGGTGGCCAGGCGACGGCCAACCTCGAGCAGCATCCGCCGTAAGACGGGCCAGCCGAGCCCCGCGTCGGCGAGCGCGTCCTCGCGCAGGGGGGCGAAGGTCTGGGCGAAGCGCAGGAGGCCGTCGAAGATCGTCCAGCGCAAGCCATGCAAACGCGTGCGAAAGGTCTGGCCGGCCTGCTCGCGCGCTGCTTGCGCGCTGGCCTGACGGATCCGCGGGTCCGGCGCCTGGCCGCTCACGAAGTACTTGAGCGCTTCGAGGAGGGGGCCCGGGTCGTCGGCAAGCACCGGCTTGGCGAAGTCGAGGTCGTAGATCGTGTGGCCGAATCGTGCGAGATAGCCGTCCAACCGGCGCCAGAATTCCACCCACGCTCCCTCGGCCCCGGCCGTTCCCGCCCCTTGCGCGCGATAGGCCGCGCTGAACTGCTCGCTCGACATGCCCGCCAGCGCGCTGGCCAGCTCCGGTCGTTCGCGGACCCACTGGGCAAGGTCGTAGAGCGTTTTCTCGGCACGCATCGGCGCGCTGTCGAAGCCGAGCAGGAAAGTGAGGGCGGTCGGATCGCCCCGGCGCTTGAAGAGCCGATCGTAGACGAGCGCAAAGAACGCTTCGCCGAGGTACGCCGCCGGCAGGATGCCGCTCTGGACCGAGAGATAATAGTCGGCGGCCTCGGTGGTGATCTCGCGCGCCCCATCGAGCAGGCGC
>JBOGTX010000138.1:0-9248 GCA_050695695.1 Chloroflexota bacterium | reverse complement strand
GCGCACTGGACCTCACCTACCAGAAGGGGGACGGCATGATCGTCGAACGCCGGGTCGAGCCGCTCGGATTGGTCGCGAAGGGGAACGTCTGGTACCTGCTGGCGAGAAGTGAAGGAAATATCCGAACCTACCGCGTGTCTCGCGTCCAGGAGGCCGCGACCACCGACGAGTCGTTCGGCCGCCCCTCCGACTTCGACGTCGCCAGGGCGTGGGAGCGCTCGTCCGCTGACTTCGTGCGTCAGCTTCCCCGATACCCGGCGACGCTCCGGGTCCAGACGGTCGTGCTTCCCCGGCTTCGTCGCTGGCGCTTCGCCCGCGTCGATCAGGTCGAGCCAGATCTGGAGGGCTGGGTGCGGGTCGCGGTATGCTTCGAGGTAGAGGAGGAAGCCGTCGAGTACATCTTGAGTCTCGGTCCCGCGGTCGAGATCCTGGAGCCAGCCGCGCTGCGCGAGGTGGTCATCGCGCTCCTCGAGAAAACCCGTGCGCTGTACTAATCCGTGGAAGCTACTCCTGATTCGCCGGCACGACGACGGGCTCTGGGCGCTTCCGGGGGGATTGGTCGAGGTCGGCGAGACGCTCGCCGAGGCTGCCGAGCGCGAGCTCTGGGAAGAAGTGGGAATCGTGGGTCGCGCGATCCGCCTTCTGGGCATCTTCGATTCGCGTCGTAGCGGGAGCCGGACCAAGGCCCAGTTGTACCACGCGGTGTTCCTGGTCGAGGCGGGCGACGACGAGCCAGCGACCAGCTCGGAAGCGAGGGATGTCGGTTTCTTTGCCGCGGACGTGCTGCCTCCCCTCTCGCCTGGCCATCACCGACGCGTTCCACAGGTTTTCGGGATGGCCGATCAGAGCATGACGTTCTTCGATGGCTGTGAGGACGTCGATCCGGCCGGTCGCCGCGACGATCAAGCCGCACGGGGAGGGGGCTCTTGACGCACGCGGGCAGTGTTCCTCTACGGTCCGCCAGGAGTGGGGAAGCTCACCGATCCAGGCGTGTTGGCGGAGGTTTCCGAGCGGTCCGACCTGTTTGCTTCGTTGCCGTTCCAGCCACACCTGCGAGTCGATTCGACCCACCTGGGCCCCGCGGAAGTCGCTCGACAGATCGCGGCACACTTCTCCCTGCCACGTCTTTCCGGGCCGGAGCATGAAGCTCACGCGCCTGCCGTGGGTGGCAGAAGTGGTCAAACCTGTTGATTCACCACTCGATCCAGTGCGAGCACCTTTTCAACGCGATCTGAATGGCCGTGGGCGATCGCGTGCCCCTCGAATCCGTCGCAGTGCAGTAATGAAGTAGCCCGGTGCGCTGGCTTCCTCCGGAGCCTTGGATCACGCTCAAAGACATGGGGGCCCGTCCGGCAGTTGTTATAATCGAGACGAAGTGGAGGGGCCATGGAAACCAGGCAGAAGAGCACTTATACCCTGGCTGAGTTCCGTGAGATGAGAAGGCGGCTCACCACCGAACCGCTGAGCACCAAGGAGGCCGAACGTCGGCGGGAGCAGGGGGAGCGATCCGACCACATTTTGGCCGGCCAGAATCCCTTGCCGGTTCCGGTCGAAGACCTGATCCAGGAGTCGCGGCGTTACGGTGCCTGACATTCCCCTTCACATGATCGACGCCTCGATCGTTGCCCGTTGGTATCTTCCCAGTCCACCTCACGTCGACCTTGCCCGTCAAGTACGGTCCGACTACGAGCAGAACCTCATAAGCCTGACCGCTCCGGATAACCTGGCGATCAACCGCGGCTGCGCTCGCTGCGCGCCGGGCGATTGGCAAATTCGCCTTGGCCTCCCTCAATCTCCTGACAAAGTGGGTGACCCCGCTCGCGAAGACGTTGCGTGCCGTGCCACCACGATCCTCGCCTCGCGGTCTCCCCCACTCAGGGGTGGGCGCCGCCCGGATTCGGGGGCTCGATCCGAGCCGCGCGGTCGAAGTCCTGATACTGGTCCACCATGTAGTGCGATGGGGCAACCATGACCTCCTGATAGATCAGGTTATCCGGGATGCCGATCCAGTCTTCGTAGATCGCCTCGCTTCGCGGCACGGCGAACGCCACGACGACGCAGCGCTGACCGTTGAGCGAGCGCTCCCCAAGGACGGTCGCGCCCACGCCCCGACCCAGGTCATCGAACTCGCCGGTCGGCCAGAGATATGGCGTGGCCCCCGGCTCGACTTTCCAGGCCGGGCTTCCCTTCTGGCGGGTGTAGACCGTCGATCCGATCTGAATCACCGCGCCGCCATCGGGGCTGACGATCGCCAGGCGGTCGGGCTCGCCAAAGGTGTACTCGGTCAAGCTCAAGCCGCCCGCGCCATCGCTCAGGGACTCCACCATGCGCGCCGAGCGCAGCCGGGACATGGCAGCGCGCGCGCCAAGGAGGAGCGGGCGGGCGCGGGGATCGGACGCCTCGACCCGGGGCGCCTGGCCCGGCGCGCTGGCGAGGGCGAGCTCGACCGGGGGATCGAGCAAGATCTGCTGAGGAGACCGCGCCGGGGCGAGCGACGTCAGCAGACCGGTGCTCAGCAGGACCAGAACGCCAAGGCCACCTTCGATCCGGATCGTCCGCAACGGACGCCGGGCCAGCAGGGTCCGAATGACCCCCGGAAAGTCAGACCCGGCCTTGCGCCGGGTGAGAATCGGGACCGTTACCAGTTGGTTCGACGCGGCCATCGCTAGCAGCGCCAGAATCGCGGCGTGTTTGAGCAGGAGACTCTGGCCATAGCCCGTCGTCAGGTAAGATTCTGGCCCGGCCAGATTGAGCCAGGTGTTATAGAGACCGGTCAGGAGAACCAGGACGACACTCGCCGTCGCCACCCGGGAGAAGCGAGCGACGGCTCCCCCGACCCAGCTCGGCCACCGATCGGCCGCGAGGTCGAGCTCGCTGATCGCCCAGGTCGCGACTGCCAGCGCGATCGTCCCACCAATCCAGATCGATACCGCCATGAGGTGTAACCAGTCGATGGCCAGGCTGAGCGTCCTGGCGGCGCCGATCAGATCCGCGGCGATCGGCAGGTAGAGCGGGCTCCGGTCCGACCAGCCGAGGGTTGCCTGAATCAGGCTGCCATAGGCGAGCAGGCTGCCGTCCGCCGCGTGCCCGGACCAGGCAAGGTCGGCGATCAGACCGGCACCGACGACCAGACAGGCGATCCAGAGGCCGAGCCTGCTCGGGGATCGCTCCGCGCGCCGTCCCCGAGCGAGCGGCGCGGTTGGCCGGACCGCGGACGGTCGATCGCCTGCCTTGCCAGCGCCGCTCGACCATTGCCCGGCGACCAGCAGGCCGGCGACGACGGCGAGGCCGGCTCGACCCAGCCAGAGCCAGCCGAAGCGGCTTCCGAAGAGGAGCACGCCAAGGTCGCCCGCTCGCACCGCGAACGCCGGCGACTGGCCGAAGGAAAGGGCGAGCTCGTCGAAGAGTCGAAGTATCTGACCGAGAACCAGACAAGCGATGGCGAGCGCCGGCAGGACCAGGAGACGAGGCGCCAGCCTCACCTCCCGCCGCGCTCCGGTCAGCAGCGCGAAGGCCGCCGCTCCCAGCAGCAAGACCGACCCGAGGTAGACCAACCAGCGGCCGATCACCCCGACGGGCGTCGCCTGGCGCCCTTGTTCGACGCCCAGCGTGCCCGGGGAGACGACCGGCGGGCCCGCCGGCCTGCCGATGCCGAAGACGAAGACGCCCGCGGTACTGTGCCCGTCATCGGCCGCCACGACGTGCCAAACGACGGTGTACGAGCCCGCGGGGAGATTCGGAGTGAGTGGTGTCACGATCAAGGAAGGGTTGTTGGGAATGACCCGACCGGGGTCAGTCTGCACGGGCTGCTTCCGGTCGTTGTAGACGGTCACCCGCGACAAATTGGGCTCGAGGGCATCGGAGAACGCGATCTCGATCTGAGTCGGCGCCCGCGCCAGCGTGGCGTTCGGCGCCGGATCCGAGCTCACCGGATAGGCGTGAGCGAGGGCCAGGCCAGGGGTCAGCAGGGTGACCAGTCCGACCAGCGCGAGGATGACGACGAGCTGCCCGAGCGGCTCGCGCGCTCGCGGACGAAAGACCCGACACGGTGAACTGGCCGAAGCGATGCCACTCTGGCTGGGCGGACGCACCATTACCCTCGGGACGCGCGGCCGGATCTTACCATCAAATGATAGAAGCGGCGAATGCGCTGACCCGAGGAATCACGGATCGGCCGTCGACACTCGCTCGAGGGCTCGCTTGACCAACGCGCGTACGAGATCGACTTTGTAGCCGTTCATCGCCAGCGGGTGGGCGCCCTCGGCCGCGGCGGCCGAGGCTCGGTCGATGGTCGATAGATTCAAGGGCTGGCCGACGAGCACGGCTTCGGCCGCGCTCGCGCGCCAGGGAACCGGTGCGACGCCGCCGAGGACGATCCGGGCCGAGCTCGCCCGACCGGCCGAGAATCGAACCTGACTGGCCACGCTGGTCAGCGCGAAATCGAACGCCGCCCGCTCCATCGCCTTGAGAAAGACCCCGCGCTCACCCGCGGCCGGCCAGGGAATCTCGACCCGCTCGACAAGCTCGTCGTGCTCGAGGCAGGTCAACGCCCGATGGCCGTCCCTGGGACGGGTGAAGAACTCGTCCAACGATAACGACCGCTCACCGCGGGGATCAACGATCGTCGTGCGCGCGTTCAGGGCGACCAGCGCCGTGGCCGGATCGGACGGATGCACCGTGAAGCAGGGTCCGCCCCCGAAAATCGCCTGGTGGCGATTGTCGCCAAGCTTGGCGTCGCACTCGTCGCCGCCCTTCAGCCAGCAGTGGAACGGACCGCGAAAGTACCAGCAGCGCGACTCCTGGCACAGGCTACCGCCAAGGGTCGCGGAGCTCCGAATCTGCGGCGATGCCGCCAGATCGATCGCCTCGGCGAGCGCCGGCAGGCGGTCGCGAACCAACCGGTGCGCCGCGACGTCGGCCAGTCGAGCCAGCGCGCCGATGGCCAGGGCGCCGTTCAGGTCGCGCACGTCGTCGAAACCCGCCATGCCTTTCAGATCGACCAGGCGATCCGGCGACTGGATTCCCAGTCGAATTTCCGGAATCAGGTCGGTGCCACCGGCGATCGGCCGGGCCGAGGGGTCCGCGCCCAGCAGCTTGATCGCTTCAGATGGACTGGTCGCCTCGACGTGTTCAAACGGTTGCACGCCTCTTCTCCTGTCCGCGCTGCCGGCGCAGCGCGTCGAGTATCTTCGCCCGGGTGATCGGCAGCTCGGTGAAGCGGATGCCGATGGCATCCGTGATGGCGTTGGCGATCGCCGGAGCGCAGGGAATCATTGGCGGCTCTCCCAATCCCTTGACCCCGAGCGAGTTGTCGACCTGATCGATCAGATCGAGGAACTTCGCCTCGATCGACGGGACGTCGGCGATCGTCGGGATCAGGTAGCCCTCCAGGTTGGGATTCAGGACGATGCCGGTCCGGGGATCAACAACCTGAGTTTCGGTCAGCGCGTAGCCGATCCCCTGGGTGATCCCGCCGGCGACCTGACTGCGCGCCTGAAGCGGGCTAATCAGCCGCCCGCAGTCGTGGACCGCGGCGTACCGGGTCAGAAACACCTCGCCGTTTTCGACGTCGACCTCGACCTCGGCGAAGTGCGCCCCGAACGTTCGGATCGCGACGCCAGGTGGATTTGGCGCGCGATCGCCCTGGCCGACGATCGAAAACGGCGCCAGATGCTCGATCATCGAGGACAGCGGCACCGTTTCCTGCCCGGCCACTCCGTGCAGGATCTTCCCGTCTCGGATGTCCAGGTTCTCGAGAGGTTCCCGCAGCTCCTGCCCGGCCACTTGAAGCAACGTTCGCCGCGCGTTCCGAGCGGCCGCGCGCACCGCCGGTCCGACCGACGCGACGGTCTGCGAGCCACCGCTGGTCGGCGCGTATGGCCCGCGAGCCGAGTCTCCCTCCATGACCCTCACGTCGGACAGTCGGAAGCCGAGCTCTTCCGCCGCGATTTGCGCGAACGCGGTGCGAGTCCCGGTCCCGATGTCCTGGGAGCCGAGAACGACGTCCGCGGTGGCGTCGCCGTTGACCTTCACCCAGGCAAACGCCGGCGGCCCGCCGCCTCCGCCCCAGAACTGGGTCGCCATGCCGCGCCCGACCCGGCGACTCGACTGGCTCGCGGCCGGCTTGGGCTTCTCCCACTCGAGGATGGCTGCTCCCTGGCAATACGCCTCGTCCAGTGGCTTCGACGAATAGGGCTGCCGCTGGCTTTGGTCGAAGTCGGCGTCGTTTCGGCGGCGCAAGGCCAGCGGGTCGAGCTTCAGTTTCGCCGCGAGCGCGTCCATCGCCGATTCCAGCGCGAAGGTTCCCTCGGTGTAGCCCGGCCCGCGGAACGCCCGGGCCGGCGACAGGCTGGTGTACACCGCCGTTTCCTCGGTCCGGACGTTCGGACACCGATACAGATCCTGGGATGGCCCGGTCACGCTCATCGCGTGGTCGCCGTAACTGCCGATCCCGGCCGTGACGACGTGGTCGATGAAGGTCAGGGTGCCGTCGCGCCGGGCGCCGAGCCGGATTCGCTGAACGGTTGCCTCGCGGTGGCCGGTCGCCACGCTCTCGGCCCGTCGGTCGAGGCTCAGCTTCACCGGTCGACCGGTTCGCCGCGCCAAAAGCGCGGGAATCAGCGCCTCCTCGCCGGCGAACTGCTTGCTCCCAAAGCCACCGCCGATCGCCGTCGCCACCACCCGGACGCGATCGAGCGGTAGCTCGAGCATCCGGGCCAGGTCGCTTGCCACGGCGTCGATTCCCTGGGTCGAGGTCCAGATCGTGAGGTTCTCACCGTCCCATCGACCGACCGCGCAGTGCGGCTCGAAGCACTGATGAAGTGCGACCTGGGTCCGGACCTCCAGCTCGACCGTGGCGTGGGCCTCGCTCTCTCCCACCTGGAGGTCGCCCCGTCGATAGGTCCGCGGATTACCCGGAACCGAGCGATTGCCGCACGGCTGGACGAGCGGAGCGCCGTTCTGAACGGCGACCGCGGGGTCGACGGTGAAGCGCAGCGTCTCGTAGGTGACGGAGACCTTTTCGAGCGCCGCCTGAGCGATCTCTTCCGAGTCGGCCGCGACCGCGGCAATCGCCTGGCCGGCGTACCGAACCGTCCGGTCGAACAGCGGCTGTCCATTGGGAAGCGTCGCCCTGGGCGCGTCTCGCTGACCGATGACCGCGCGCACGCCTGGCACGGCGGCCGCCCGGCTCAGGTCGATTCGTCGGATGCGGGCGTGGGCGTGCGGGCTGCGCAGGACCGCGGTAAAGAGCATTCCCGCCAGGAAGAGATCGTCGGTGTACGTCGCCTGGCCGGTCACCTTGGACCTCGCATCGACCCGCGACACGTCTCGCCCCACGATCGCGAGCTGATCGTTGGCCGGCCAGGGCGGTAGCTCCTCACCCGACCAGATCGTGAACCGCTCGTAGAGGTGCCCCTCGATCTCGACTTGATTGGCGATCACCCGCGTCATCGGCGTCCCTCGCTCGCGCCGCGCTCGGGTCTCCCGCTGCCGGTTGCCAGATCTCGAATCGCCTCCACGATGTGAGAATACGTCCCACACCGGCAGAGGTTGCCGGCCATCGCCCGACGGATGTCGTCGTCCGACGGATCCGGGTGATCCGCCAGCAGGGCCTTCGCGGACATGATCTGGCCGGGCGTGCAAAAGCCGCACTGGACGGCGTCGTGGCGGATGAACGCGTCCTGGACGGGATCGAGGGCACCATCGGACGACAAGCCTTCGATTGTCCGGATCTCGTGGCCCTGGCACTCGATCGCCAGGGCGAGGCACGAGTAAATCGGGCGCCCGTCCAGGAGCACGGTGCAGGCGCCACACTCGCCCAGGTTGCAGACGCGCTTGGCTCCGGTCAAGCCAAGGTGCAGTCGGAGGGCGTCGAGCAGCGACGCGTGCGGCTCAAGGCTCACCCGAAAGACCTGCTGGTTCACGCATAGGGTCATGGGGACCGGCCCCGGTCCAACGACCGATTGGGGTGCCGAGGCGGTCGCTGGCGTTCTCGCGGTTCTTGGCATCGTTTCCCTCGCCGGCGGCCGCGTCGGCCGCGCGATCTCGAAGAAAATCGGCAATTTGAAGGCCAACGGTGAAGAACGTCCGTCGCGGTGCTGGCAACTCTCGCGCGTTATAATCGCCATGTGCCAGAGGCAGCGAGGAGAAGGCTCGATGGAACGCGTGCGAACGAGGGCATTCCGGCACCGATCGCTCCGATTACTGAGCGTGATCTGCGCGCTGGCGACCCTCGTCTTTAGCATGGCGTCGCCGGCGCTTGCCGATTCCTCCAGCACCGTCAGCCTGCCAGACTTTCCGGTCCCGAACGGACATTTCTACTCTCAAGCGAGCGGCAAAGGAGTCGATTTCGGCTACACGATCACGGATGGCGGCGGCGCGAGCTTCAACAGCGAGTTCCTGCGCCTGGGCGGGGTCGATCGGCTCGGTTATCCGTCATCGGGACGGTTCGCGCTCGGCGGTTATCTGACCCAGGCCACCCAGAAGGCACTGTTGCAGTGGCGGCCGGAGACCCGGCACGTCGATTTCGTCAACGTTTTCGACATCTTCAGCCAGCGCGGGCTCGATCCGACCCTGGCGCGCACCCGCCTGATTCCGCCAACCCCGGATAACCACGCCGATCGTCAATTAACCTGGCCAGGGGTCGTCGCTCGTCACCTGGCGATTCTCGATCAGAACCCGGCCATCAAGGCGCGCTATTTCTCCAATCCAACCCCGATCGACAGCTTCGGGCTGCCCCAGGCCAGCCAGGACTACGGCGCCGTCGTCGTGGTCCGCTGCGAGCGCGCCGCGTTTCAATATTGGCGAATCAACACGTCGTTCGCCCGGGCTGGCGACGTGACCCAGGTGAACGCCGGCGACCTGGCCAAGGACTTCGGATTGGTGCCAACCGGCGCGGTGAGCCCGGATCCGGCTTCTGGTCAAGTCATCGCGCCGCTGGGCGACGAATTTCGGGGTGATGCCAGCACGGATACGATCGCCGCGCGGGCGGCCTCGCGCGCCCGCCCGTCGCTGGTGCGCATCGACGTGATCCTTCCGGACGGCACCGGCATCGCGTCGGGAATCGTGATCGATCAGAACGGCGATATCATGACGAACGCCCACGTCGTCGCCGACGCCATGCTGGTCCGGGTCACCTTCGTCAACGGAAACACGTCGTCCGCCCAGATTCTTGGGGTCAATTCCGCCGATGATTTGGCGGTGATCCAGGTGCCGACGTCGACGGTCGGGGCCGGCGTCGCCCCGGC
>JBOGTX010000137.1:0-2491 GCA_050695695.1 Chloroflexota bacterium | reverse complement strand
GGGGGCGAGGGGGTGAGGCCCGTCCCCGGCCGCGCGCAACAGGAGGAACTCGATGACGAAAACTGTCGCGATCATTGCCGCGCTCGATACCAAAGGCGAGGAAGCGGCGCTCATTCGCGACTACGTTGCCGGCCAGGGCCTCGGGACGCTGGTGATCGACTCGGGAGTTCTGGGCGCGCCCACGATCCCCGCCGACGTCTCGCGCGCCGAGGTCGCGGCGGCCGGTGGCGCCGACCTTGACGCGCTGATCGCCTCGCGCGACAAGGCGCGGGCGATGGCGGCGATGACCCGAGGGGCGGCCAGCGTCGCCGCTCGCCTCTTCGCCGAGGGGCGCTTTGCGGGCATCGTCGGTATCGGCGGCTCAGCCGGTACGGCGATCGCCACCAGCGCGATGCGCGCCCTCCCGGTCGGCGTGCCAAAGCTCTGCGTCTCGACGGTCGCGGCGGGCGATACCCGACCGTACATCGGTACCAAGGACGTGACGCTGATGTATTCGGTCGTCGACGTCGCCGGGATCAATCGGCTCTCCGGCCGGATTCTCACCAATGCGGCGGCGGCGATCGCCGGCATGGTCGCGGCCGATCCGCCCAAAGTCGCGGATCGTCCACTGCTCGCCGCGTCCATGTTCGGGAACACGACACCCTGCGTCGATCGGGCGCGCCAGAACCTCGAAGCGGCCGGCTACGAAGTGCTCGTCTTCCACGCGACCGGCGCCGGCGGCCAGACGATGGAGTCGCTGATCGCCGACGGCTATATCGCCGGCGTGCTCGACCTGACCACGACCGAGTGGGCCGACGAGCTGTGCGGCGGCGTTTTCAGCGCCGGTCCGGAGCGGCTCGAAGCCGCGGGCAAGGCCGGGGTTCCCCAGGTCATCGCGCCGGGCTGTCTGGACATGGCGAACTTCTGGGCGCCCGAGACGGTGCCGGAGCGGTACCGCGATCGGAACCTCTACCATTGGAACCCGAACGTGACCCTGATGCGGACCACGCCGGAGGAAAACGCTCGACTGGGCCGAATCATCGCCGAGAAAGCGAATCTCAGCGTGGGGCCAGTGGCCATGCTGATTCCGCTCCAGGGGGTGAGTCAGCTCGACAGTTTGGGCGGCGCCTACTGGTGGCCGGAAGCCGACCGCGCCCTCTTCGAGGCGATTCGCGAGAATCTGCGCCCGGACATCCCGCGGATCGAGCTCGACTGCAACGTCAACGACCCGGAGTTCGCCGACCGGGCGACCGACGTCCTTCTGGAGATGCTGCGATCCGGGCGGGTGGCGTCAAGGTGATGCTCCGCCTATCGCCACCGTGAGACGCTGGTGGGACCAGGCCCGGTTTGCGGTGGGGAGCAGTCGCTGCCGATCGGTACGGTCTTGAGCGAGCGAGGTGAGACGCTCTGGCTTGGAAGCCAGGAGCAGGGACGCTGGCCCTGAAGGGCCGGGGGCTTCAGCCCCCCGTCCCTGCGCCTGCCTTTCAAGGCAGCGACTCGCGTTACACCGGCGCCTGGTCGCTATTCTCACCAGCGAAACGGGAGGATCCGATGCGCTACACTCGGCAGCAGGTCATCGAGCGGCTGCGGGCTCAGACGAGCGCCGGGCGGCCGATCGTCGGCGCGGGAGCCGGCACCGGCATCTCGGCGAAATTCGCCGAGGCCGGCGGCGCCGATCTGATCATCATCTACAACTCGGGACGCTTCCGGATGGCCGGCCACGTCAGCCTCGCCGGCGTCCTGGCCTTCGGCGACGCCAATCAGATCGTCAAGGAGATGGGCGAGCGTGAAGTGCTGCCGATCGTTCGGGATGTGCCGGTGATCGCCGGAGTGATGGGGACCGACCCGCTGCGCCGGATGGACTACCTGCTGAAAGAACTGGACGACCTTGGCTTCTCCGGGATCAACAACTTTCCGACCGTTGGCCTGATCGACGGGCGCTTTCGGATGGAGCTCGAGCGAACCAATCTGGGCTTCGGCAAAGAGGTCGACCTGATCCAGATGGCACACGCGCGGGGCTTCTTTACCGTCGTCTACGTCTTCGACCCGGATGAATCGACCGCGATGGCGAAGGCCGGCGCCGATTCGATCATCGCCCACCTGGGGCTGACCGTCGGCGGATCGATCGGCCTGGAGCGCGGCGACGCGCTGAACCTGGAAGCCGCCCCGGCGGCGGTCCAGGCGATCGGCGAGGCGGCCTGGCGAGTGAGCCATGAGGCGATCCTGCTCTGCCACGGTGGTCCGATCGGCACGCCCGATGACGCGGCCTACGTCCTGGCGCGCTGTGACGCGGTCGGCTTCGTCGGCGCCAGCTCGATGGAACGCCTGCCGGTTGAGACCGCGATCGCCGAGACGATGCGCCAGTTCAAGGCGGTACCGGTGCGCCGACCGACGGCCGATCCTTGAGCGCAGGCAGTCACTGGCCCGACGGGAGCGGCTCTCTGGAGAGGAGTTTGAGGAGGCAAGCGTTGGCCACCGGATTCGATGCCGAACTGCTGAACCTGATCAAGGA
>JBOGTX010000136.1:0-2828 GCA_050695695.1 Chloroflexota bacterium | reverse complement strand
GCTTGGTCGGGTCCGAGTCCAGGTCCACCATATTCGCCGCTTCCTTGGCCGCGGTCGTCCCCGAGTTCATCGCAAGTCCGACGTCGGCCTGCGCCAGGGCGGGGGCGTCGTTGGTCCCGTCGCCAGTCATGCCGACCAGCTTGCCCTCGGCCTGCTCTGCCTTGATGATCCGGATCTTGTCCTCCGGCTTCGCCTGGGCGACGAAGTCGTCGACGCCCGCTTCCTGGGCGATCGTCTTCGCGGTGAGCGGGTTATCGCCGGTCACCATGACCGTCCGGATGCCCATCGCCCGCAGGTCGGCAAAGCGTTCGCGAATGCCCGGCTTGACGGTATCCTTGAGATACACCAGACCGTAAACGTCCTGGTTGACCGCCACGGCCAGCGGCGTCCCACCTTCTCCGGAGATCCGGTCGGCGTGGCCTTGCAAGTCCGGTGGCACCGTTCCAACCAGACCGCCGATGGCGTCGACCGCGCCCTTCATGATCTTGCGCCCGTTCTCGGCGATGCCGCTCATCCGCGTCTCCGCGCTGAAGGGAATGAGCTGGGCGTTGGCCACGATGCCATCCGGGTGCAGCCCCTCGCGCTCCGCCAGCGCGATGATCGACTTACCTTCCGGGGTGTCGTCGGCCACCGATGAGAGCATCGCCGCTTCGGCTACCTCGTGCTCGGTATGGCCGGCGACCGGAATGAACTCCGTCGCCAGCCGATTCCCGAAGGTGATCGTCCCGGTCTTGTCCAGGATCAAAGTGTCGATGTCACCGGCCGCCTCGACCGCCTTGCCCGACATCGCCAGCACGTTGAACTGGGTCACCCGATCCATCCCGGCGATGCCGATCGCCGACAGCAGCGCGCCGATCGTCGTCGGAATCAGGCACACCAGCAGCGCGATCAAAGTTGCGACGTCCACCGGCGCCCCCAGGAAGGTCGCGAACGGCTCCAGGGTGACGCAGACGATCAGGAAGATCAGGGTGAAGACCGCGAGCACCACGGTCAGAGCGACCTCGTTGGGCGTCTTCTGCCGCTTCGCCCCTTCGACCAGCGCGATCATTCGATCCAGGAACGTCTCACCGGGGTTCGCGGTGATCCGCACCCGCAGGGTGTCGCTGATGACCCGAGTGCCGCCGGTCACCGAGCTACGAATGTCGGTTCCCGGCTCCTTGAGCACCGGCGCCGATTCTCCGGTGATCGCCGATTCGTCGACATAGGCGACCCCGGCGACCACGTCGCCGTCGCCCGGCACGATGTCCCCTTCTTCGATCAGGACCACGTCCCCTTTGCGCAGCGCGGCCGATGAAATCGTCTCGATCGATCCGTCGGCGTGTACCAGCATGGCAGGCGTGTCCCGCCTGGTGCTTCGCAGGGTATCGGCCTGGGCGCGCCCTCGGGCCTCGGCCACCGCCTCGGCATAGTTGGCAAAGAGGACCGTCAGGACCAGGATCACCGTGACGATCAGGTTGTAGCCCCGGCTGGCCGCCGTGCCCCCGAAGATCGTCGGGGAGATCGTCAGCAGCAGCGTGAGCAGCGCCCCGATCTCGACGACGAACATCACCGGGTTGCGCGCCAGCCAGCGCGGGTCGAGCTTCCAGACCGCTTCGGCCAGGGCGGGAGCGAGAATCGCGCGGTTGAACGTGCGACTGGGGGCCTTGCGTTCTTTCATTTCAGAAAGCCTTTCCAGCGAACATCGCCAGCTGCTCGGCGATCGGGCCGAGGGCGAGCACCGGGAAGAAAGTCAGCGCGCCAAGGATCAGGACGGTACCGGCCAGGACGCCGGCAAAGAGACCGTCGTCGGTGCGCATCGTCCCGATGGTCATCGGAACTGTCTGCTTCGCGGCAAGCGAGCCTGCCAGCGCCAGCATCAGGACAATCGACACGTACCGACCAAGCAGCATAACCAGGCCGAGACTGATGTTGAACCAGTCCGTGTTGCCGTTGAGACCGGCGAACGCCGAGCCGTTATTGGCGGCGGCCGAGGTGTAAGCGTAGAGAACTTCACTGAAGCCGTGAGGTCCCGGGTTCGAGATGGAGCTGAGATCGAGGCGCAACGCGAACGTGATCGCCATGAAGGCCAGGATCAGGAGCGGGTGCATCAGGAACGCCAACGATGCCAGCTTGACCTCGTACACCTCGATCTTCTTGCCCAGAAACTCGGGCGTTCGCCCCACCATCAGACCAGTGAGGAAGACCCCCAGCACCGCGAAGATGATCAAGTTGATGAATCCGACGCCCTTGCCGCCGAATACCATGTTGAGCATCATTTCCGACAGCGGGGTGATGCTGGCGAGGGGCGTGAGGCTGTCGTGCATCGTGTCGACCGTGCCGGTCGTGAACGCGGTCGTGGCGGTCACGAAGAGAGAGGTCTGCGCCTGCCCGAACCGCACCTCGTGGCCTTCCAGATTGCCCTGGGCCGGGTCGAGTCCGATGGCGTTCAGGAGAGGGTTGCCCCCGGTCTCACCGACGTAGGTGACGACGAGGAAGACGAGGAAGAAGGCGGACATCACCGCGAAGAAGGTGATCGCCTGCTTCTGACGATTGATCATGTACCCGAGGGTGACGATGATCGAGGTCGGAATCAGGGCCATCAACATGATCTCGAGGACGTTGGTGATCGGCGTCGGATTCTCAAATGGATGGGCCGAGTTGGCGTTGAACCAGCCCCCGCCGTTCGTCCCCAGGTGCTTGATGGCCACGAGCGACGCGACCAGACCCCGGGTGATCGTCTGCTTCCCCTGGGAGGTCTCGGACGGCGCCGGGGTTGGACTGGCAGCCGGAGCCGCGGTTGCCCCGACAGACGGCGTCGCGCTTGCCACCGTGGCGGGAGGGGTCAGCGG
>JBOGTX010000135.1:0-5484 GCA_050695695.1 Chloroflexota bacterium | reverse complement strand
CAGCGCGGATCGCGCCTGACCGTGCGCCCAGAGCGTCCAGACCAGGAGCTGGCCGACCGCCAGGAGCCCGGCCGCGGGCGCCATTGCTCGAACGGTCGCGACGACGATGAGGTATCGCGCCGGGTAGAGCAGCGAGATCAGCTCGCCTGGATACACCGCCAGCATGATCGTGGCGAGGACGCCAAGGGCGGCGGCCGGACGATAGAAGCCTTCGAAAAGCTCGTGGCAGGTGGGCTCTTGCCGCGCGACCAGCGCGCAGAGCCGGGGGTAATAGTAGGCGACGATCACCGTAGCCAACGCTCCCGAGAGAGGGCTGGCCAGCGCCAACGCGATCGAGACGTCCGCCGCGCTCTCGAAGGCGCCCGCCTTCCCCAGCGCCAGCACCGCGATCGCACCGTAGGGAGCGAGGAGGAGGGTCAGGAAATACACCGGCCCGGTCAGCGGGACGATCGCCCGAGACATCGCGAAGATGCTCCCGCGGACGCGGATCGTCCGGGCGAGAATCCCGCGGCATCCAACTATCACCGTGAGCATGGAGATTGTGTACGTGCCGATGACTGCCGCGAACACGCGCTCGGGCGCCGAGCTTGCCCAGAATGCCACCGCGCCGAGGTAGAGCAGCGCCTGGCCAAGCTGCAGCCCGACGACCAGGCGGGCGCGGCCCAGCCCTTGAGCCATTCCGAAGCCGAACCCGGCAAGCAGCGCGATGCCCCCGGCGATCGCCGCGGCGGCCACGGTGCGGTCCCCTTGAATCGCCACCAGGGCCGCGGCGGCGGCAACGAGTCCCACCGTCGCCAGGCGCGCCTGGAGCAGGACCGGGATCTCCCTACCCACTGACTGGATCTTCCCGGATCCGACAAGGTGGGCAACCTCCGTCGTGACCTGGGTGCTGAGCCCAAGGCTGCCAAGCAGGACGACCATGCCAAAGACCGAGAAGAAGTACGCGACCTCGCCGTACCGCGCCAACCCGAGACCACGCGCGACCAGCAGGCCGGCGACGGCGCTGGCCACCTGGATGCCCCCGGCCGCCGCCCCAACGAGGAGCCCGGTCGACCCAGCGCGCCCCGGATCCCCTCTAAACATCCGTGTCCTTCTGGCAGACGAACATGTAACGGTAGAACATCCGCCGCGGCAGGTAGCGGCCCAGGCGTCGCTCGATCGTTCCGACCAGACGCTCGGTCCAGTCGATGCCACTGATGCGGAGCATCGGCAACAGTCGGAACCCGTGTTCCGAGACCACCCGGAATCCCGAGTCTCGAAGGATCTCGCGCACCTCGTCGACCGAGTAGGCGTGGTCGAGCGGCTGGGTCGAACGCATCTCGTAGGGCATGGTGAACCAGCCGAACCAGTGGCGCAGCCGCTGATTCCTGGGTAGGAGGGGCGCGAGTGGCGCGAGGTGGTACCACGGCCAGAAGGCCAGGCGGTTGGGAAAGGTCAGGACAAGCCAGCCAGCGTCGCCGAGCGACGCGCGCACGTTGCTCAGCGCGAGCCACGGATCGGTCAGGTGCTCGATGACCTCAGACATCAGGATGGCATCCCGCGGCTCGACCGGTCCGTCCAGAATGTCGTGTCTCCAGAGCCATGCGGACGGAATCCGCTGACTTGCCAGGGCGAGGCACCGATCGGAGAAGTCGATTCCGGCGAGCCGCGAGTAACCCGCGTCGGCCAAACGACCCAGCATGCGCGCCGTGCCGCAGCCGACGTCCAGGAGCGTGGCGTCGCGAGGGATCCCCGCCCGGACCAGCCGATCCGCGACCCAGGAATAGAACTCGGGGTAGAGCGCGGTGCGTTCCGCCACCGCGTCGTAGGCTTTGCTCAAATCCGCTTGCTCGCCGGAGCCGAGAGTTCCGTAGCGCCGATCCGCGGCGCGGGCAGCCCCGCTGCGCCACGCGCCCCGCCGCTCGCCGATCACTTTCACGTAGACGTCGGATCGGATTCGCTCGGCGAGCACGTCCCAATCAACCGATGCCTTCGCGTAGCGCTCGGCGGCCCGACCCAGGCGGGTAGCAAGCCCGCCGTCGGTCAGAACGTCGAGCAGCCGGGCGGCCAGATCCTCGGCGTTCCCACTCGGAAAGAGCAGGCCGGACTCTCCGTGCTCGACGTGGTCGACGATGCCGCCAATCGCGGAAGCCACCACCGGAGCACCACAGGCCATCGCCTGGAGCAGCACCCGCGGCGTTCCGCCGCTCCGTCCGGCGAAGGCAAAGGCGTCGGCCGCCGAGTAGAACGTCGGCAGCAGGTCCAGATCGACCCAGCCGTGCCAGGTAACGTCGCGCTCGATTCCCAACGCGCGGCACAGCGCCTCGAGCCGCCGACGCTCCGGCCCCTCGCCCAGGACGTGAAACTGGACCGGGCCATACTCTCTCCGCACCCGCGCGACCGCGCGCAGCGCCAGATCGACGCCATTCTCCCGAGACAGGCGAGCGGCATAAAGAATGATCGGAACATCTCCGGCGAGCCCGAGCCTTGCCCTGGCATCGGGCACGCGACGGAACAATCGAGTATCGATGCCAAGCGGAACGCGGCAGATCCGGTCCTGGCTCACCCCGGTCCAGCTCCACCAGGTCGCCATTTCCTCGCTCGTCGCGATCAGGCGCGCGCAGGTTGCTGCCGCCCGCCGTGCGGCCAGCTTGAAGGCCAGGGTCGTCACCGGGTCGTACGGGTTACCCCTTGCCACGCGCTCGTAGATGTTACCAGGCTCAGTGAAGACGACCGGCGTCTCGCGGAGCAGAGTGCCCAGCAGAGCCGCCGAGACGTACTCCGGCACGTGGACGACGTCCATCCTCGCCAGGGAGCGCAACTTTCGATAGGCCGCGCCGACGATCAACGCGTGGCCGACGATGTTGTGGTAACCGATGGGCGGCAGGGGAAATCGGTGGACCCGAACGAGGTCGCTGGGAAAACGGTCGACCGAGTACGGGGCGATCACATGAACGTCATCGCCTCGCCTCGCTAACCGACTCGCCATGTCCCACACCAGGTCGCTCAGGCCGGTCACCCCGGGCCGCGCCGGGTCGCAGACGTAGTCCACGAACGCGACCCTCACCTACGCCTCCTGCTGGGCCCAGGCACGCTGGACCTCTTCGACGACTCGATCGACCTCGCCATCGGTCAGCTCCGGGAACATTGGCAGCGACAACACGCGCCGGGCGAGCGACTCGGTCACCGGAAGCGACGGCCCCCGGTCCCAGAAGCCGGCGAAGGCCGGCTGGAGGTGGGTCGGGTTCGGGTAGTGAATGCCCGTCCCGATCCCTCGGCCGGTCAGGGCCGCGCGGATCGCGTCGCGCCGATCGGTTTGGACGACGTACAGGTGGTAGACGTGCTGGCAATCCGGGGACTCGTCCGGTAGCGCCAGGCCGGGGCACGCGGCGGTCAGGTCGGCCAGGCCACGGCGGTAGCGCGCGGCGAGGGCGCGCCGCCGTTCGTTCCAGGTCTCCAAGCAGGGCAGCTTGACTCGGAGAACGGCGGCCTGGAGCTCGTCCAGCCGACTGTTGATACCTCGGATCAGCGCGTGATTCCGAGGCTTCCAGCCGTACTCTCGGACCAGCCGCGCGCGCTCGGCAAGCTCGTCGTCGTTGGTGACGAGCATGCCCCCGTCGCCAAGGGCGCCGAGGTTCTTGGTCGGGTAGAAGCTGAAGCAGCCGAAGTCGCCGATCGTGCCAACCATCTGCCTCCGGTACCGGGCCCCGTGCGCCTGGCAGGCGTCCTCGATCAGTCGCAGGCCGGCCGAGCGGGCGAGCTGACTCAGCCCGGCCAGGTCTGCCGGCTGTCCATAGAGGTGGACCGGCAGCAGGGCCCGAGTGCGCTGGCCAATCGCTTTTTCAGCCGACTCGGCCGAAAGAGTACCGCTACTCGGATCCACGTCGACGAGGCGCGGCACCGCCCCGACTGAGCAGATGGCCATCGGCGTGGGATCGCCCGCGTTCGCGACGGTGATGACTTCGTCGCCCGGCGCGATTCCGCTCGCGATGAGCGCGACGCGAAGCGCGTCGGTGCCGCTCGCGACGCCGATCGCGTGTCGGCATCCCAGGTACCCGGCAAACTCGGTCTCGAAGCTGGCGACCTCTTGACCAAGAATGAACCACCCGCGGTCGAGGACGCGCTCGATCGCGGCGTCGATCTCCGTCCGAAGCGATCGATAGCTTCGAGCGGGATCCGCCACGAGCAATCGCGCCGCTCCCGCTTCGTCATGGCGCGAGGTAGCGATCACCGAACCTCCGATAGTACTCGATGGTGGCTCGAAGGCCATCGACCAGCCCGATCCGGGGTGCCCAGCCCAGCTCGCGGCGAATCTTGTCCCAGCACGCGACGTAGCTTCCGATGTCGATCTTTCGTCGCTCATCGGGAAAGGGGACGAGCTCATAGCGGACCCGAGGACAGATCTCGTGGAACAGCGTGGCGAGATCGCGCAGGGAGATCGGCTCGCCACCGAGATTGAACACCTGGCCGTTCGCGGCGTCGCTGACGCTCGCGAGCAGCAGGGCCTCGACCACGTCGTCAACGTGGGTGAGGTCGCGCTGCTGGGTGCCGTCGCCGTACAGTCGGATCGTCTCGCCTTGCACCGCCCGATTGACGAACCAGGCGATAAAGCCCTGCCGAGAGTGTCGGATGAGCTGGCGGGGTCCGTAGGTGTTGGTCAGGCGCAGCGCGGAGGTCCACAGCCCGTAGACCGCGTGATAGAGCAGGTGGTACCGTTCCCCGGCCAGTTTGTTGATGCCGTTCACGTCGACCGGTTCCAGGGGGTGATTCTCGTCCACCGGCAGGTACCGCGGCCGCCCGTAGATCTGGCGGGTGCTGGTGTAAACGATCCGAGCCTCAGGGTTGTGCTGGCGACACGCCTCGAGAAGCGAGGCCTGGCTGCGACAGTTAATGTCGAGATCCGTGATTGGGTCCCGCATGCTGTCTTCGTGGCTCACCTGCCCGGCCAGGTTAAAAATGATCTCCTGGTCCTTGACGAAGTAGGCCAGGCTGTTTTGGTCCCGCAGATCGGTGACGCTCAGCCAGATCCGGTCGCGGATGCCTTCGAGATTGAAAAGGTTGCCACCGTAATCCGGCAGCAGGGAGTCGATCACCGTCACCCGCGCCCCCAGGTAGACCAGCCGCCGCACCAGGTTGCTCCCGATGAACCCGGCGCCGCCGGTGACCAGGACCCGCCGGTCCCGAAAGGCGTCGCTCACGGATCCAGCCGAGCGGCGGCGTCCGAACCGACCAGGGCGACCAGAACGCGATCGACTGCCATACGGTCGCTGACCTCTCGCTCCGCCGCTCTTGTTGTGGATATCGGCGTGTCCCGCTCATGCTAGCCCGGGGATGATTCGTCCACAACGACGTTTCGGCTAGTCTCGGCGTTCACGTCCGGTGGCTTTCAAGCTAGCCGGAGCGGAGGCAAGCGATACCCGCGATTCGATGGTTGGGTGAGCGCCGAATCAACGGAACGATGATGGCGGTTGGGGAGAAGGCGCGCGGCCTCACCCCCTCGCCCCC
>JBOGTX010000134.1:0-9084 GCA_050695695.1 Chloroflexota bacterium | reverse complement strand
CCGGGGAGCGCCGAGGGAGAGCTGAGGTACCGCCTGCTGGCGCTCCGCTACCTCGACGGCCTGACACCTCCGGAGGTCCAGCAAGCGCTTGCCATCAGCCGCAGCACCTATCAGCGAGAGCACGCCGGAGCGCTGGCGGCGCTCACCTCAGTCCTCGCCGAGCGATGGCAGATCCGGGTGCCCGGCGCGACGCGATCGAGCGACCCTTCGCCGGCCAGGCATCCTCGTGCCGCGGTCGATCCGGGCCGACCGGGGGTAGCGCTCGCCGGTGGTCCGCCATCGCAATTGACGAGCTTCATCGGGCGCGAGAGCGACGTTCAGGAGGTGAGCCGCCTGCTGGGGTCCAGCCGCCTGGTGACCCTGACCGGCCCACCGGGCATTGGCAAGACGAGGCTCGCGGCCGCGGTCGCGACGGTGCTCCGGGAAGGCTTCGCCGACGGCGTCTGGTTCATCTCGTTGGCGTCGATTCGCGACCCCGGGCTCGTCGCGCCAAGCATCGCCCGGGTGCGGGGCCTGCGCGAGCACCCGGGCCGCTCCGTGCTGGAGGCGCTCGCGGATGACCTGCGCGATCGGCGCCTGCTGCTTGTCCTGGACAACTTCGAGCAGTTGCTGAACGCCGCGCCAATCGTGGCAAACCTGCTCGCGACCGCGCCCGGCCTCCACGCGCTGGTGACGAGTCGGGCTCCGCTTCACGTGCGCGGCGAAACCGTCTTTCCGGTCCCGCCGCTGACTCTGCCGGCGCTGGCCGCCGAGGGCCAGACGATCTCCGCCGTGGCGTTCCAGGACGTTTCGTCAGTTCGCCTCTTCGTCGAGCGCGCGCGCGCCGCCAACGCCGACTTCGCCCTGACCGACGAGAACGTCGCCGACGTGAATGAGATCTGTCGGCGAATCGACGGTCTGCCGCTGGCGATCGAGCTGGCGGCGGCACGCAGCCGGGTTCTTTCGCCGCGGGCCATTCGGGTCCGCCTCGAGCAGCGCCTGTTGCTCCTGACGTCCGGTCAACGCGACCTTCCCGAGCGACAGCAAGCCTTACGCACCGCCATCGACTGGAGTTATGACCTGCTCGACGAGGATGCCCGGCGCTTTTTCCGGCACGTCGGCATTTTCGCGGGGGGTTGCGACCTCGAAGCGGCCAGCGCGATTTGCTCCGAGCCAGGCGACCGTGACGTCGACCTCTTGAGCCAGATTACCGCGCTGGTCGACCAGAGCCTGCTCATGCGTGAGAGCCAGTCGGGCGCGGAGCCGCGCTTCCACATGCTGGAGTCGATCCGGGAGTACGCGCTCGATCGGCTTGCCGAGAGTCAGGAGGGCGATCTCCTTTGGGGTCGGTTCGTGGCCTATTACCGCCAGCTCGGCCGACAGGCGACGGCAAGCCTCTGGACGCCGGACCAGACGGCATCGCTCCAACGTCTCGATGTGGAGCACGATAACCTGCGCGCGGTGTTGCGCTGGCTGCTGGATCGGGAGGACGCCGAGGCGGCCCTTGAGCTCGCCGGGTCGCTCGCCGGGTACTGGCTCAACCGCAGCTTCTGGGCGGAGGGTCGGCGCTGGCTCCAACAGGCCCTGGCCTCGGGGGGTGTCGCGGAACGTTCGCTCCCCCGGGCGAGGGCGCTCCTTGGCGCGGGCATCCTGGCGGTAGCCCAGGGCGATTTCACGACGGCCGGCGATCCCCTGCTCGCGAGCAGCGCGATCTTCCGCGAGAATGGAGATCGGCGCGGTCTGGCCTCCAGCCTGGGAGCGCTGGCCAACGTGTCACTCCGAAACCGCGCGCGGACCGCGCGCGCGCTGATTGTCGAGAGCCTGGCCCTCTTTCGCGAGCTTGGCGACCGATCCCAGACCGCGCAAATGCTGCTTCAGCTTGGAACGACTCTAACCTACGAGCGGGACCACGCTGGCGCGCGGCAGGCGTTTCTCGAAAGCTTCGGCATTTCGCGGGACATCGGGGACGATCCTTCGGTGGCCGAGGCGACGCGGCGATTGGGAGACCTGGCGCTCGTCCAGGGTGACCACGCATCGGCGCGCGCCCGGTTCCAGGAAAGCCTGGCGGAATATCGGGAGCTGAGCCAACGACACGGCATCGCGAAGCAAGGAATGGCCGTCGTCTTCAACTGCCTTGGCGAGCTCGCGCGGCGCGAAGGAGACCTCGGCGAGGCGGCGCGCTTCAACGACGCGGCGCTCCAGCTCGCGCGCGACCTGGGCGATACCGACCTGACCGCCTCGACGCTCCACGACCTCGGACGGGTCAGGCGCAATCAGGGCGATTTTGACGGGGCCCTGGCCTGCTTCCGCGAGAGTCTCGTCCTTCGCCAGGGGCAGGGCCACACCTGGGGAATCGCCACGACCCTGAGTGAGATCGCCGAAAGCGCGCTCGGGCTGAGGGAGCCGAACCGCGCGGTTCGCTATTACGCGGCCGCCCGGCGGCTGCACCGCGTCGGTGGCCTTCTCGCCCCGACCGGCGACCCCGGCGGCTACGATCCAGTCGACGCCGACCGTCAGCTCGCCGCCGCGAAGGCCAGGCTCGGAGACGATGCCTTCGCCGGGGAATGGGCGGTTGGCGACGCGACGCCGCTGGCGGAGATCGTCCGTGATGCCCTGCGGCCCTCGACCGCAGATCCACGGTGAGGCCGTCCCGGCACGATGGGCTGGCACCTGGGACACCATTCAGACGAGCGGCGAGCGGATCCCCAGCGTCCGCGCCGTCGCGGCCATCGCCTCGGCGACCGACTCCGGCAGGTCGATCCGCCCCCTGGCGAGCGCCGTGGCCTTGCGCCGGGCGCCACTCTCGCCCGGGTAGGTCACCGGCCGGCGGCCCGGGAGCGGCGTCGCGATGGTCACCTCGTCGAGCAGGCGGTCGACCCGAGCGCGGAACTCGGCGGGTGGCCCGAAGAGACGCGGATCCAGCGCCCACAGGAAGTGGCCAACCGCCCCGTGCCCGCCGGCCGCCGCGCCGCTCGGCGCTCCGGCCAGTCCAGCCAGCGCGTCCATTGCCAGCGCCAGTCCATACCCCTTGTGCTCGCCGATTGGGACCAGCAGGCCGCTCATCGCCGTTCGCGCGTCGACCGTCGGCTGCCCCTCGGCATCAAGGGCCCAGCCGGTCGGGAGGTCGCGGCCCTCGTGCATGGCGATCCGGATCTTGGCGACCGACGCGGCCATGCCGACGTCGAGCAGAATCGGCGGGTGGGTATCCGCGGGAATCCCGTAGCAGATCGGATTCTGGCCGAGCACGCGCTCGGCGGCGCCGGTCGGAGCGATCGCCGGCTTGGAGGTCGTCGTGAAGAAGCCGACCAGGCCCGCTTCCGCCGCCCGCAGCGCGTAGTAGCCGGGGTAAAACGCGTGCGACGAGTTTCGGACGGCGGCGATCCCGACGCCGATCGAGCGCGCGCGGGCGACGCATTCGTCCATCGCCCGCGACGCGGCAACCGCGCCGAAGCCGCCGTCGCCGTCGACGACCAGGCTGACCGGCGTCTCGCCAAGCACGCGAACCGCCGGTCGCGGGTTGACCGCGTTCGCGCGAACATCGGGCAGGTAGTACGCGACCAGCGCCGAGCCGTGATCGGCGTGGCCGCGCAGGTCGGCCTCCAGCAGCACGTCGGCCAGGATCCGGGCCTGGTCGGACGGCGCGCCAAGCGCGGCGAAGGCGTCGAAACAGTACCGCGCGACCGCGGCGATCGATAGCTCCACGAACGAATCTCCCAGGGGCGAATTCGCGCGTTTTGGGCGCATCGCTAGCCGATCCTTCGAATAACCTCGTCGACCTGGTCGCAGCTCGTCGCCTCGAAGCGCGGCCACTCCAGGTCGTCGGACGGGCTGATCGGGTAGCGGACGTTGTGACGCAGCCAGATCGAGAGCAGGCCGCTCAAGTTCGCGCCGCGCACGTCGCGCGACAGGTTATTCCCGACCATCGCGACCCGCGACGATTCAGCCACGGTCAGGCCGAGCCGGTCGAGCGCGTGCTGAAACATCCGCCGGTCGGGCTTCTCGCAGCCAAGCTCCTCGGAGATCGCGAACGCGTCGAACGCTCCCTCGAGACCGTGTTGGCGCAGCACGTTGCGATAGGTGCCGGCGCGGGTGTCGGCGACCAGCCCGACGAGGTAGCCAGCCGCGCGAAGGCGCCAGATCAGCTCGGCGGCGCCGGGGAAAAGCTCGGCGCGCTGGGTCGTCGCGGTCGCGTCCTTCTCCTCGGTCTCCTCGATCATCAAGGTGTCGCCGAGATCGAAGAGCACCGCCCAGAGGTGGCGCTCGACCCGTTCGGCCTCGAGTCGGGACAGCCAGTCTTCCAGGCGCGACGGAATTCGGTCGATCAGCTCTTCGCACGCCAGAAAAGGCGCCGCGAGCGCGTCCCAGCGCTGGCTGAAGTTGAATGTCGGGACGAACGCCTGCCGGCGCAAATAGGCGCTGACCAGCGCGTCGCGGCGCCGGGTCTTCTCGATCCGGCCGGCGATTGGCTTGCCGACGAGCAATCCCATCGAGCCGGCCTCGGGGCCGGTCGCCCGCGCCACCGACTCGCGCTGGGCGTCGAAGCCGGCGAACAGATCCGGCGCCGCGCACATCGCGTGCTTGCCCGGCTGGGCATAGGCGACCGGTCGCTCGCCCTCGGCCGAGAGGCGGCCGCCCTGAACCAGGGCGCCGAAGCGGCCGTGCCAGCTCGCCTCGGCGAAGATCAGCTGGCCGGCGTCGTCGAGGTAGCTCCAGACGTGCTCGAGCTCGTAGAGGTGCTGGATGTCCCAGTCGGTCCAGAGCGCGTACTCGATCACGGTGGCCGCCCGCCGACCGTCGGGCAGCGCGAGGCTCAGGTAGCGATCGAACGACGGCGATGGGCCGGGCTGGCGCGCGACCCGGTAGCCGACCATCTCCGGCAGAAACGGCTCCCGCGCGTCGAAGCAGACGATCGGCGCGTGGCGGCGCGCGAGGCTCAGGTCGTCCTGGGACCCGTTTTCAGCCGGCATCCGGTGAGTCCAGCACCCTGGTTACTCCCAACCGCGGACGGAATGGGCGCGGAGAAACTCCAGGTTCAGATTGAATCCCAGGCCCGGCCGGTCCGGAAGCCGAAGGTGATCGCCGACGAACTCGATCGGCTGGTCCAGACACGCCTGGTACCAGGGGATGTGCGCGACGCAGTGCTCCAGGCGGTAGAAGTTCGGAACGGTCAGCATGACGTGCGAGCCGGCCAGGATTTGCAAGGGGCCAAGGGCATCGTGGGGGCTGATCGGGATGTAATAGGCTTCCGCCAGCGTCGCGATGCGCAGCAGCTCGCTGATCCCGCCAGTCCAGACGACGTCGGGCATGAGGTAATCCGCCAGCCGCTGCTCGAGAATCGGCGCGAAGTCGAAGCGGGTGTAGTGGCGCTCACCGACGCAGATCGGCACACCGACCTGTTCGCGGACCGATCGGAGGGCCGGCAGGCTCTCCGGAGGCACTGGCTCCTCGAACCAGCCGATCCGGTAGGGCTCAAGGCGCCGGGCGATCCGCACCGCGGTTGGCACGTTGTAGTGACCGTGCGCGTCGACCAGGACGTCCACGCTCGGTCCGACCGCCTCGCGGATCGCCGCGATGATCTCGATGCCAAGGTCCTCGCCGCGTGGGGAAATCTGGCCAGTCGCGTAGGCGGTGTGGTACGGCACCATTTCGAGAAACGGATCGCACTTGAGGGCGGTATGGCCAGCCTTGACCGTCCGCTTCGCCGCCTCGGCAAAGTCCGCCGGGGTCGAGCAGCCGCCGAACCAGGCATTTGCGTAGAGCGGGATCGTCTCGCGGAACTTGCCGCCGAGCAGCTCGTAGATCGGGCGTCCGAGAACCTTGCCCCGGAGGTCCCAGAGGGCGATGTCGACGCCACTGATCACCGCGGTTGGCAGGCCGCGCGGGCCGAGGTAGGCGGCCTTGCGGAAGAGGCGGTGCCAGAGGAAGTTGATTCGAGAGGGGTCTTCGCCGATCACGAACTCCTTCACCCGCCGCAGGGCATCGCCGACGATCAAGCTGCCGTTGCCGGGAAAGTTGCTGGCCTCGCCAAAACCGGTCAGCCCTTCGTCCGTCTCGAGCTGGACGAACGTCCAGGCCTGGTCCGTTGAGCCCTTCCCCGAGGGATCGACGACGTAGACTTTCAGATCGGTGATTTTCATCTACTGTTCCTCGACCAGCTCGCGCATCTTGCCGATCAGGCGCTCGATCTCGACGAAGCCCTTCGACCAGAAGCCGGGATCGGCGATGTCGACGCCGAGGTCAGCGAGCAATTCCGCCGGCGAGCCACTGCCGCCGCGCTCGAGCAAGTTAATGTAGCCGGGAATGAAGCTCGCGCCCTGCTCCTGGTGCATGCGATAGAGCGCCAGCACAAGCAGCTCGCCGAAGCTGTAGGCGTAGCAGTAGAACGGCGAGTTGATGAAGTGCGGAATGTACGACCAGCCCCAGCGGTAGTTGTCGTCAAGCTCGACCGAATCGCCGTAGTAGCGGCGATTCGCCGCGATCCAGTCCTCGCCCAGCGCCTCCGGGGTGAAGCGCTCTTTCTCCTGGCGCGCGAAGGCGAACTGCTCGTAGCGGGTCATGATCGTCTGGCGGAACACGGTCGCGAAGATGTCTTCGATCTTGCCGCCGATCAGCGCCACCTTCGCCGCGCGGTCGGTCTCGGCCTCGACCAGGCGCTCGAAGACCAGCATCTCGCCAAACACCGATGCCGTCTCGGCCAGCGCCAGCGAGGCACCGTATTCGAGCAGCGTCTGCTTCTGGCCGAGCAGCCCGTGTAGTCCGTGGCCGAGCTCGTGGGCGACGGTCATCACGTCGCGGAGGTTACCGGTGTAGTTGCAGAGAATGTATGGGTGATGGTTGGGCGAGATCGACATGCAGTACGCGCCGCCGGTCTTGCCCGGGCGCACATCGGCGTCGATCCAGCGGCGCTCGAAGAAATGGCTGGCCATGTCGCGGAAGCGCGGGCTGAACTCGCCGAACGCGTCCAAGATGTAGCGTTGCGCGGTCGGGTAGTCGCGGGTCTCGGCCTCGGAGCCGATCGGGGCGTACTGATCGTAGACCGCCAGCCTGGGCAGGCCCAGCAGCTTCGCCTTGAGGTGGAAATACTCCCGCGCCAGCCCGGCGTGCGCCTCGACGGTATCGAGCATCGTCTCGACCACCGCCGGATCGACGTCGTTCGAGAGGTGGCGTGAGGCCATCGGGTTCGGGAAGTGGCGCAGGCGGTCCATGGTCCGCTTTTCCTGCACCAGCGTATTGTAGACGTAGGCGAGGGTCTGGTCGTGCTGACGCAGCACCCGGTACTGGGTCTCGTAGGCGGCGCGGCGAACCTCGCGGTCCGGATCGTGGACCAGCGAAAGGGTCTCGGACAGGGTCAGGTCCTTCAGCTCGCCATCGCGCTCCATGGGGAACTTCAGGCTGGCGATCAACTCGGTAAACAGCGTGCGCCAGGACGCCGAGCCGGTGTTGCGCAGCTCGGTGACGATCTTCTCCTCGGGCTCGGTGAGGGTGTGCGGGCGATTCTGGCGCTCGCGCTTCAGGTAATAGCGATAGCCGGCCAGCTCGGGCGCGCCGATCAGCTTCTCGGCCGCGGCGTCCTCGACCTTCTGCCACTCCAGCTCGAAGAAGAGGAGCAGGTTCTGGATCGCGGTGGTCTGGTTGCGCACTTTCTGCTGCAAATCGCGGTGGGCCGGCTTCGAGGTATCGGCGGTGAAGACGAGGTGACCGTACGAGGCAACCCGGTCCACCCGCTCGAGAATCGCTTCGAACTCCTTCAGGGCTTCCGCGAGATGCGCGACGCTCGGGCCGCCCGGAACGTCGATCGTGCCGCGGTAGGTCGCGGCGAACGCTTCCGAGTCTCTGGTCGAGCGCTCGAGCTCGCTGGCGATCCGAGGATCATCCGGTCCCGCGAAAAGCTCCGAGAGGTCCCAGGTCATCGCCGACGGGCTCGTCTCCGGTGACAGGCTCATGTTCTCTCCATTTTAATCGATACCAAAACCTTACGTGATCGCTGGCCGGCCGTCAAGGAGACCCGAGCCTGCTATCATGGGGCCGATCAGCCTTCAGGAGTTGAAAGATGAAAGCGGCCGTCTTCCACGAGTTTGGCGGCGTCGACAAGCTGCGGGTCGAAGGGCGCCCGGATCCGGTTCCCGGCCCGACCGACGCCCTGGTACGCGTCCGGGCGTGCGGGGTGAATCGGCTCGACCTGATGGTGCGCTCCGGGGCGACGCGGGTGAAGCTGGCGCTGCCGCATATCGGCGGCTGCGAGATCGCCGGCGAGGTCGTCGCGCTCGGCGACGCCGCGTCGACCGACGTCCGGCCCGGTCAGGCGGTCGCGGTCGCGCCCTACCTTTTCTGCGGGCGCTGCGAGTACTGTCTCGCCGGGGAAGAGACCACCTGCCTGCGGGGCGACATCGTCGGGCTCAGTCAGGACGGCGGCTTCGCCGAGCTGGCGCGGGTGCCGGCCGCGAACCTGGTGGCGCTGCCAGACGGCGTTTCTTACGACGCGGGGGCCGCGGTCTCGCTCGCCACGCTCACCGCCTGGCACATGCTGGTGACCAGGGCCCGGCTTCGGGCCGGCGAAGACGTCCTGGTGCTCGCGGCCGGGAGCGGGATCGGGTCGGCGGCGATCCAGATCGCGCGGTTGCTCGGCGCGCGAGTGATCGCCACCGCCAGCACCGCCGAGAAGCGCGCCCGGGCGCGTGAGCTCGGCGCCCAGGAGACGATCGACTATCAGAACGACGACCTGCTAGCCGAGGTGCGACGCCTGACCAACAAGCGTGGCGTCGACGTCGTCGTCGAGCACGTCGGCGCGGCGACCTGGGAGAAGAGCGTCGCCGCGCTGGCGCGGAACGGTCGGCTGGTCACCTGCGGCACGACCAGCGGCGCCGAAGGTAAGCTTGACCTCTGGAGCCTGTTCGCGAAGCAGCTCAATCTGATTGGCTGCTATGGCGGCAGCCGCGCCGAGCTCAAGACCATTCTGCGCCTGGTCGCCGACGGCCGCCTGACGCCGACGATCCACGCTAGCTACGATCTGGAGGGCGTGGCCACCGCGCAGTCGGTGATGGTCGACCGCCAGCAGTTCGGCAAGCTGGTGATTCGGCCATAGGACGGCCTCACCCCCTCGCCCCC
>JBOGTX010000133.1:0-17102 GCA_050695695.1 Chloroflexota bacterium | reverse complement strand
GATGCAGGTCGCGGCATCCATCGCCCCCTCGGCCACGTCCTTCGGCACGAGGATCGAGTTTGCCTCGGGCGCGGCGCCGGTGTTGGAGGAGACGTATCCCCCGGCCGCGATGATCCGATCGAACGCGGCGCGGTCGACCGTCAGGTCTTTGATCACCGGAAACGCCCGGGCGCGCCAGGGCTCGATCGTGATCGTCTCGCCATCTTTGAAGAAGCGCATGTGAAGCTGGCAGGCCGTCGTGCCCGGAAGCGGTCCGTGGGGGCGCCCGTTGATCACGATGCCGCACATCCCACAGATGCCTTCGCGACAGTCGGAGTCGAACGCGACCGGATCCTCGCCGCGGAGGGTCAGCGTCTCGTTCAGGACGTCGAGCATTTCGAGGAAGGACATGTGGGGCGAGACGTCGTCAACCGCGTACTCCACCATTTTGCCCCGCGCCTCGGGGCTTTGCTGTCGCCAGATCAGGAGCTTGAGGTGCATCCGGTCAGAACGATGCTGTCTTTCCATGTTGTGAACCTGCTGTTTGTGAACCTTACTTATAGCTGCGCTGGGTCAGGTGGACGTATTCGAATTCGAGCGATTCTTTGTGCAAGACGGGCTTCGTGCCAACCCCCTGGAACTCCCACGCCGCGACGTAGGAGAATTTGTCGTCGTCGCGCCGCGCTTCGCCATCGGGGGTCTGGCTCTCTTCTCGGAAGTGGCCGCCGCAGGACTCGGAGCGGTGAAGCGCGTCGATCGTCAGCAGCTCGGCCAGCTCCAAAAAATCAGCGATCCGCCCGGCGTGCTCGAGACTGTAGTTCTTGTTGTCGGGGCTTCCCGGGACGATCACGTCCTGCCAGAACTCCTCGCGTAGCGCCGGAATGCGCTCCAGCGTCTGGCGCAGGCCAGCCTCATTGCGCGACATGCCCACGTTGTTCCAGAGCAGCTTGCCGAGCTCGCGGTGGAAGTCGCGCGGGGTGCGGTGGCCCCGCCGCGCCAGGAGCTCGCGAATTCGCTCCTGAGCGCAGGTCGCGGCCTCCTCGAATTCGGAGGCAGCGGGGTCGACGGCGCACAACCTGGCGCTGGCGAGGTAGTTGGCGATGGTGTAGGGAGCGACGAAGTACCCATCGGCGAGCGCCTGCATCAAGGCGCTGGCGCCGAGTCGATTGGCTCCGTGGTCCGAGAAATTGGCCTCGCCCAGGACGAAGAGACCCGGAACCGTGCTCTGCAGGTTGTAATCGACCCACAGGCCACCCATCGTGTAGTGAATCGCCGGGTAGATCCGCATGGGCGTCGCGTAGGCGTTCTCGCCGGTGATTCGCTCGTACATCTCGAAAAGATTCCCGTACTCGGCGCGAATGTGGTCGATGCCAAGGCGCTTGATGTCGTCGGCGAAGTCGAGGTAAACCGCGAGGCCGCTGTCGCCGACGCCGCGCCCGTCGTCACAGACGTCTTTCGCGTTGCGCGAGGCGACGTCGCGCGGGACCAGGTTACCAAAGCTCGGGTATCGGCGCTCGAGGTAGTAGTCACGCTCGTCGGTCGGGATCTCGTTTGGTGGCCGATGGTCGCCGGGCCGCTTTGGAACCCAGATCCGTCCGTTATTGCGCAGGCTCTCGCTCATCAGCGTCAGCTTCGACTGATGGTCGCCGGAGACGGGGATACAGGTGGGGTGAATCTGGGTGTAACACGGATTGGCGAAGTAGGCGCCGCGCTTGTGCGCCCGCCAGGCGGCGGTGACGTTGGAGTTCACCGCGTTGGTCGAGAGGTAATAGACGTTACCGTACCCCCCGCTTGCCAGGACGACGGCGTGGCCATCGTAGCGCTCGAGGTCACCGGTCAGGAGGTTTCGAACGACGATCCCGCGGGCGTGCCCGTCCACCGTCACCAGATCGAGCATCTCGCGGCGGGGAAAGATCGTGACCGTCCCGGCGTCGACCTGGCGCATGAGCGCCTGGTAGGCGCCCAGCAGAAGCTGTTGTCCGGTCTGACCACGCGCGTAGAAGGTTCGGGATACCTGAGCGCCACCGAACGAGCGGTTCGACAGGAGACCGCCGTATTCGCGCTCGAACGGCACGCCTTGAGCAACGCACTGATCGATGATGTTCACGCTGAGCTGGGACAGGCGGTAAACGTTCGCCTCGCGCGAGCGATAGTCGCCGCCTTTGACGGTATCGTAGAAGAGTCGCCAGACGCTGTCGCCGTCGTTGCGATAGTTCTTGGCGGCGTTGATGCCACCCTGGGCCGCGATGCTGTGCGCCCGGCGCGGACTATCCTGAATGCAAAAGCTCAGGACGCGATAGCCGAGCTCGCCCAGCGAGGCGGCGACCGACGCCCCGGCCAGCCCGGTTCCCACGACGACGACCGTGTACTTACGGCGGTTGTTGGGCGCGACCAGCCGGAAGTCGTTCTTGCGGTGGGTCCACTTCTCCTCGATCGGGCCGTCCGGCGCCACCGAGTCGAGCCCACTTTCCACGGCCTCGACGTAGAAACCCTCATCCACGGTCCGCTCCCGCGGGCCAGTCCGTGTTTCGATCATCAACGTTTACCCTCGTAGAAAATAGACCCAGAGCGGAATCGTGATAAAGCCGGCGGCCAGCACCACCGCGACGATTCGGCCGGTCCGCAGCAGCGTCGGCGCGTAGCGCGGCTGATCGGCGCCCAGCGAGTTCAGCGCGCTCGAGAGGCCGTGCCAGAGGTGGAAGCCGATGACCACGAGGCAGAAGACGTAGAACGCCACGATCAACGCGCTGCTGAAGTTCAGGATTTCCAGCCGATAGAGATCCCGAATGCCCGAGGCAGTCAAATATTCCGGCCCGAACTTGAACTGGCGAAGGTGGACGATCAGAAACACGAGGATAATCGGGCCGCTCAGAACCATCGTCGTCGAGGCCACGCTCTTGCGGCTTGGCTTGCCCGCCCAGCCATAGCCAAAAAGACGACGCCGAGCATGGTAATACGGGACCGGGCGCGCCTTTCGGTTCAGCCACCAGTTGACGACGGCCTTGTAGACGTGAATGATGAAGATCGCCAGCAGTCCGATCTCGACCGGTATGATCAACGGATTCGTGATCAAAAAGTAGCCATAGCCGTTGAAGGTCGCCGGTCCGAAGTAGATCAAGAGATTGCCGGCGAGGTGAAGCACCAGATAGACCGCCAGCAGCAGGCCGGTGACGGCCATCAGTACCTTCGTGCCGACCGTCGACGAGAAATACGACGGCCCCCTGGCCGGAATTGGCGCGGGGGGCGGCTGAGCCGACGGAGACGAATTGAGGAAAGGGGGCTTGACGGTTGCCATGGTCGTACTCCAGAAGAAAGCGCATGCGCCGTCGGCTGGCGCACCCGAGCGCGTCGCGCCGATGACGCTTTGATTATTTGGCGTAACGCCGTCGACGTCAAGTAACCGATAGCACGTTGGCATGGTTTGCCCCTCGTTGCAACCGCCGGAGGATCGTGGTATAATTCGGAGCGTTCCCCCTGCCGATCAGGCGGGGCGATGGGTCTGGGGCTGTAGCTCAACCGGGAGAGCGCAACGCTGGCAGTGTTGAGGTCAGGGGTTCGAGTCCCCTCAGCTCCACCGCGCCGGAGTGGCGGAATCGGCAGACGCGCTACGTTCAGGGCGTAGTGGGCAATTGCCCGTGGGAGTTCAAATCTCCCCTTCGGCACCAGCAAGAGCGGCCTTTCGCGACTGGATCTCAGTCGCGGAAGGCCGTTTCTCATCACGGGCCCGGTGAGGCCGGTGTCTTCCCCGCCGGCCGGACCGGCCCCCCTTTCTAGCCTTCCTACGAGATTCTAATTCCGTTTGCGGTGCCTTGCCGCTATGATGGGAAAGCCGTGGTGACAAGCGCGCCTCCCACGCCGGACGCTATCGGGCGGCAAGCGGCAGGCTGACCTCGATCACCGGGCATCGCGTCACTGGTCCGGTCCCCCAGGGGAATCGACGAGCCCGGGATCGGCTCGCCGAACCAGAGTGTGCGACCCCAAACGTCCAGTCCTCTCGTGGACCAGGGCCTTAACGATACCGTGGTGAGGTTATGGGATGACAACACCGGCCCTTTTGAAGCGTGGCGAGGCGATTGACCCGACCGGCGTGCGCCGTGCGCTCATCGTGGAGGATCAGTCCGATATTAGTGACCTCATCGACCAGATCATCCGTCCGCTCGGGTTCGTGACCGTCAGGGCCAGCAATGGCGAGGACGCGGTGCGCCTGGCGCGGGCGATCGCGCCAAGCGTGATCACGCTGGACCTCAATCTCCCGCTCAAAGATGGCCACGAGGTTCTCCTCGACCTGGCGTCCGATCCCACGACCCGAGATATCCCGGTGATCGTGATCTCCGCGTACACTCCGCACGTCAAACGTACCGAGCAGGTCGTGGGTATCCTCGGGAAGCCGTTCGAGATCGAAGATCTCCAGCAAACGATCACCGTCGCCACCGGTCAGCAGTAGTCGGGCCGACTTACGCGCGATCGCCGATCCCCGCCGCGATGAGCTTCTCGTAGGTCGCGTCGAGTGCTTCGGGTAAGAGGCGCGCGTTTCCGACGACCGGCATAAAGTTGCTATCCCCGGCCCAGCGCGGCACCACGTGAAGGTGCACGTGGTCGGCGATCCCCGCGCCGGCTGCCGTGCCAATGTTCATGCCAACGTTGAACGCCTGCGGGCGCCCCGCCTGGCGCAACGCCGCCAGTGCACGCTTGCTGAGATCCATCAGCTCCGTGGTGACCTCGGACTCCAGATCTTCGAGCGTCGAGACGTGCCGGTAGGGCACGATCATGAGGTGGCCGCTGGTGTACGGGAAGGCGTTGAGGATGATGAAATTGTGGCGCCCCCGGTAGAGGATGTAGTTCTCGCGATCGCGGCTCTCGGCTGGCTTGGCGCAGAAGATACAGCCGGCAGGCTTTTCGCCCTGGATGAAGGCCATGCGCCAGGGTGTCCAGATCCGTTCCACGTCTTTTCTTACCTGGTGACGACGTCGTAGACGTCGAGAATTTGTCGGGCGGCCGCGTCCCACGAGAATCGCTCTTCGGCGCGCCGCCGCAGGGCGCGTCCCCGATCGGCGGCGTCCGACTCGTCACCCAGCACGTCGAGCAGCTTTTGAGCCAGCCCATCGGCATCGCCGACCGGGGCGAAAACGCCGGCGACGCCGAGGACGTCGCGGCTGATCGGCGTGTCGAAGGCAACGGTCGGCAGCCCGACCGCCATGTAGTTGAGCAGCTTACCATTGGCCTCGGTCGCCGAGATCTTCGGCGCGACGGCAACGTCGCCCGCGGCGAGAAAGCGCGGCGCGCGCTCGTAGGCGACCCGACCGGTCAAGCTCACCGAGCCCGAGATGCCGAGCCGCTCGGCGAGCGCCCGGTAACGCGCCTCGCCCGGATAGCCCATCAGCAGAAAGTGCACGTCCGAGCGACGGGCAAGCACTTGCTCCGCCGCCGCGAGCAGATGACTGCTCCCTTGATACTCGGCGAGCAGTCCGAGGTAGATCACCACTTTCCGGCCGGGCGGCACTCCCAGCGCCGACCGAATCCGATTCCGCTCCTGGTCGGGAAGCTCCCAATGGGGGCGAAAGACCGTGGTATCAACGCCGTCGAGCACCGGAAAGATGCGTGAGGCCGAGCAACCGAACTCACGCATGAGCAAGTCAGGGGCGCTGCTGCTACTGGTGACGATCGCGTCCGCCAGGTGATTGATCGTGCGCTCGAGCCAGCGCAATGGTCGATAGGCCCGCGAAGTCGGAGACAGAAAATTGTGGTCGATCATCTCGGCGGTCAGGCTTCCCTGGAAGTCGAACACGAGAGGACAGCGCGCCACCCGGCTGACCAGGGCGCCGATCAGGGCTCCTTCGTGCAGGTGGGCGTGAATCAGGTCCGGGTGGTAGCGAAGGCCAGCCCGGGTGCCGCGGAGCGACAAAAGCGCGTCGAGATACAGCTTGTGCCGCGACGAGCCGACCCGAATCTCCCGTCCCCCGGGCAGACCGAGCGAGCGAATGATGCGCACGCCTTCAGGATCGCGGCCCGCCGGATACGTGCACACGGTGACGTCCTGGCCCAGTCGCCCCAACGCGATCGCCTCTTCGTAGATCCGGACGTGACATCCGTAATCGGCGAAGAAGGAGGTGGGGGCGATTTTGAGCACGCGGTAGGCGCGCCTCGTCGCGGCGGCCCCCTCGGCCTCGCCGGTCGCCACGGTCCCAGCCACTATCCGAACGTCTTTCACGAAAACAGAATCCCGCCGCCCGTCGTTGCTTAGCATCCAGCACGTCGCCTGGGCCGCGAGGCGGATCACGGTGGGACCATTCTAGACAAAACGTCGGGCTGGCGCAACCACCGTTGCTTTCGATGGCGCCCCTACGGAGCCGTGGCGCTGGGTGTCGCCAGGGTTGGGGTTCCGGCGGCGCTTGGCGTCGTGCTTCCCGAGCTGCCGCCAACTGACGGAGTGGGGGTCTCCGGCGTGACCGAGCCGACTTTCAGGGCCCAGGTATTGCTCATTTTCGAGGGATTCGCCTGATCTTCGATCGAGACGATCGCGCCGGTCGCCTCGAAGCTGACCGTGGCACGGGCGGTGACGTCGCTGCCGCCAGACACCTGCCCGGCGTTCACGACGTCGTGTTGGGCGGGATTGAGGATCCAGAGAACGTACATCTTTCCTCTGGGTGGTGGTGGCACCGTGTAGTGAATCGTCACCTGGGTCTGTCCAGAAGGCGGATAGACCGTCTCCATCGAGATCGACTTCTCGAGCTCGAGGGTCTGACAGCCAGCCAGAGCCAACAACAGCGCGACGACGAACGGCCACCAGCGCACGGGCACCTCTTTCGACTCTCTTTCTGGATCAAGAGCAAAAGAGGTGCCCGCGTCGGCGAATCAAGCAGGTGCCACCGCCGCCTTACCAGTTGGTGAAGGAGCCATCCAGGCGGTGCAGGTTCGGCAGGTCGCGCTGCTGGTAGGGGTGCTTGCGCGCCGCGTCGCGATCGAACTCGACGCCAAGTCCCGGACGCCCTGGCGGCAGCAGATAGCCGTCCCGCCATTCGGGCTGCACCGGCACGACGTCGGTCAGGACGGTTCCGGTCCGGCCCGGCTGCTCCTGGACCCCGAAGTTGCTCGTGGCCAGGTTGAGCTGGAGACAGGCGGCGCTGGAGATCGGTCCGAGCGGATTGTGCAGCGCGAGCTTGATGTAATGCGCCTCGCACCAGCCGGCGATCTTTTTTGCCTCGGTGATCCCGCCGACGATGCACAGATCGATCCGCGCGTAGTCGATCAGATCGTTCTCGACCAGCTCGCGGAACTCCCACTTGTTCCCGAACTGCTCGCCCGCCGCCAATGGCACCGCGGTCTGCTGCCGAACGAGGCGCAGCGTGCTCTGGTTCTCCGAGCGCACCGGATCCTCGATAAAGAACGGCCGGAACTGCTCGGCGGCGCGGCAGAACTGGATCGTGTCGGCCGGGTCGAGGCGGGTGTGAACGTCGAAGCAGATCTCGACGTCGTCCCCCACTGCCTTGCGTACCGCCTCCATCTGCCGCAGCGACGCTCGGATCGAAGGCGTCGGCTCGAGCACCGAGCCGTCCTGTGGTAGGCCCCAGCGAACGAATTTCCACCCCTCTTCCCGGGTCCGCAGGCAGCTCTCGACGAGCGAGTCGATCTCCATGTGGTGGCCGACGTTGTGGGGATAGCACACCACGCGGTCGCGCACCAGGCCGCCGAGCAGCTCGTAGATCGGGACCCCGAGCGCCTTCCCGCGAATATCCCAGAGTGCGATGTCGATCGCCGAGAGCACTCCCGCCGCGATGCGTCCGGCCGGGAAGAAGCCGCCCCTGAACATGACCTGCCAGAGGTGCTCGATCCGCGTCGGATCCTGGCCAACCAGGATTGGCTTGAAGTGCTCGACGACCGCGGCCGACGCCAGCTCGCGGCCGGTGATTCCGGCTTCGCCGATGCCCGAGATTCCCTCGTCGGTATCGACCGCGACGAAGAAGAAATTGCGCCCGCCCCCCCAAACCGGAAATGCCTCGACGTTGGTGATCTTCACGACGTTCCTCCCCTGCGAGCATGTGGCTCGCGGCCATTATACCCCTGAGCGGCCAGCATCCTCTTGAAATTAGGGGCCGCCGCGATTACGATTGCGTCCCAGTTAGCGAAGTGAGGAAACACCTTTGACCGACTACATCGATCCGCCCGGTGCGATCAACCGTCTGGTCGTCGCGATCGTGAACCCCGACGACGCGAGCCCATTGGCCGACCGCTTGATCGGCGAGGGGTTCCGATTGACGAGGTTGGACAGCGCCGGGGTTTTCCTCCGTCGCGGCAACGCCACCCTGATCCTGGGAGTCCCGGCCTCGCGCCTGCAGGATCTCCTGGCGTCGATCCAGGCAGAATGCAAGACGCGCATCGTCCTCACCTACGAGCTGTTCGCGCAGTCGACGCCCGACATGCTACCGGCCGTACCGGTCGAGGTACAGGTCGGTGGCGCGACGGTCTTCATCCTGGACGTCGAGCGCGTGGTCTACCTGGGCGCCGGTTAGGGCCGGATCAGGCCCGGACCGGCGGCGGTGGCGCGGCTTGCCGGCCGCGGAGCAAATGCCACATGCTCGGCATTTCTCCCACCGGCACCGCGACGAGCGCGGGTTCGCCCGCCCGAAGCGCCTCGCGGATGGCGACGCGAAGCTGGTCCGGGCCCTCGGCGCGCACGCTTCGGATCCCGAAGGCGTCCGCCAGCTTCGGGAAATCCGGATTCAGCAAATCCGACGCGATCGTTCGCCCGCCGAACTGCTGGCGCTGGATTCGACGGACGTTCCCAAAGGCCCCGTCGTCGAACACGACCGCGACCAGGTTGATCCGGTGACGGGCCATGGTCGACAGTTCCTGGACGTTATACATAAAGCCGCCGTCCCCATTGATCGAGACCACCTTCTTGTCCGGGTTTCCCACCTGGGCGCCCAGCGCGGTCGCGAAGCCGTAACCGAGCGTTCCCTGGTAGCCGGAGGTGATAAAGGTTCGTGGCTGATAGACCGGAAATGCCGCGTGCGACCAGTATCCCACCTGGGTGCTCTCGCTGACGAAGATTCCATCGTCCGGCAGCTCCTCACGAATCGCGCGCGCCAACGCGGACTGAGGTTGGATCGAGTCGAGGTCGGCGCGGGACTTTTCCTTCAGCGCCAGCAGCTCATCGCGCCGTGACGGACGAGCCCGATTGTGCCGAGCGACCCGGTCGATCAGCTCGGTCAGGCCAGGGCGGGCATCGCCGACGAGCCCAATCGTCGGCTTGAGATTTCGTCCGATCTCGGCGGCGTCCACGTCGAGCTGAATGTAGGTGCGATCGCCGTTTTCCGGCCAGAGCGGGCTCGTCGGTTGGACGAAGCGGGTCCCCACCGCGAGGACGACATCCGCGTCCGCGACGAGGTCGGCCAGCGCGACCGAGTACTGGGCGAGGTAATGGCGGTCGGACAGCGCGCCACGGCCATTGTTCGAGGCCAGCACCGGGGCCTCCAACCGCTCGGCCAGCTCGCCGAGCTCGGCCGAGGCGCCGGCGGCGATGACGCCCCCACCGGTGAAGATCAGCGGGCGACGGGCCTGACCGAGCGCCACCGCGGCGCGCTCGATCAACGTCGGATCGACCTCGGAGGGCGCGATCCTGGCCGGCTCGAGCAGCGCGACCTCGGCCGTCGCCTGGAGGACGTCCGGAGGAATCTCGAGGACGACTGGGCGAGGGCGCCCGGAGCCGAGCTGGCGGAAGGCCTCGTGGACCAGCCGGGGAATCTCGCCCGGCCCGGTGGCTCGGGCGGCCCACTTGCTGAACGATCCGGCCAGCCGGAGCTGCTCCGGAATTTCGTGGAGGACGCCCCGACCGACGCCGATCAGGTCCGAGCCGATCTGGCCGGTCAGGCAGAGCACCGGCGAGGAACAGGCGTACGCGGTGGCGAGCCCGGCCGAGGCGTTCAGCAGACCGGGGCCTGGAACGACCAGACAGGTGCCGATGCGTCCGGTGGTCCGAGCGTAGCCATCGGCCATATAGGCTGTTGCCTGCTCGTGACGCGTATGAACGACCTTGATGGACTCGCGCTCGTCGTAGAGCGCGTCGAAAGCCCAATCGAGCTGGACACCGGGGAGGCCGAAGACCGTCTCGACCCCCTCGCGCTTGAGCGATGCGACGAGAGCTTGCCCACCGGTCATGCTCGCCATGCGCGCCTCCTGAACCAATCTGCGCCTACTATACACAGCGCGTTGGCACGGGACAAGGCGTGGAAATCAGCCGAAAAAATCGCCCCCAAAGTTATAGACTCGCGGTAGGTCGGGCGCTATAATGAGGGCATCGCGGTCGTCATCACCGGATACCCGGCTCACTACCGCACCACTCGCCAAATGCCGAGAGCACTGTCGTTCCTCACTCGATCAGCAGGCTTGCGCAAGGCGGTGTCGGGCCCGCGGTGTTTGCCACCCCAAAGTGGCAAGCGCGCTGGGCGCGTCGGATGTGTTCAATTGCCTCGAATACTCCGAATTGGGGGTTCGGCGACCAACGTCAGGTGTGTTTTGGTGACTTAACGGGGGTGAGTTGGCCCCTGAATGAGCGGCCGCTCTGGCAATACCTTGGCGCCACGCACGTTTATGTCGCGGGGATTCATCGTGATCGAGGTGGGGGAAATGTCTTTGGACGTCATGATGCAAACCAGGATGGGGTCGGACGCGCCAACGGTGATCAATCGCGAGGTGCCGATTCCGTACTACTATCAGTTGGAAGGCCTGCTTCGTCAGCAGATCAGCGGGGGTCTCTGGCAGCCAGGGCAGCAAGTGCCATCGGAAAAGCAGCTCTGCGAGTTCTACGCGGTGAGTCGGACGACCGTTCGCCAGGCAGTCAGCCACCTCGTCGGCGAGGGACTGCTCTATCACGTCAAGGGGAGGGGCACCTTCGTTCGTCAGCGAACCTGAGGCGATCCCTCGCCGCCCTCTCGTCATCTCTTCAGACACGATCTCCGAATGGGTTTCGTGCCGCCCATTGGCGAGGCACAACACCCATTCGGAGTTGCCGCTTAGAAGGCAACCTTCCAGACGACGAACGCGAGAACGACCAGGACGATCACACCAACGATCGCTTCCACCGGATTGCCGCTGAATGAAGGTGCTCCACCGCCACCTGCCGCGACCATGACCGTTTCTCCTCGGGATCCGTGAGCATCTCCCGATTGGCCCGATTATCGTAAAGGACCGCTGCAAGGATTCTACCCCTCCCGAGCGACCGCCGGCAAGACACGCTGACGTGGCAGGCTGCCTGCCTGCCGATGGCCCTGTCTTTGACCCCCGAGGAGAGAACTCTGGCTCAGCCGGCCCGCCCCGCCAGCACCTCCGGGTTGACGCACGAAGGGGGTGTCTGGCCGGAGAGCACCGCCAAGAGATTGCGCGCCGCCAGCTCGGACATGCGTTGCCGAGTTCGGAGCGTCGACGCCCCAACGTGGGGCATCAGCACGCAATTATCGAGCTTGAGCAGGGGATCGTCGGCGGCAATCGGCTCGGGATCGAAGACGTCCAGAGCCGCCCCGGCGATCTGGTTCGTCCGAAGCGCGTCGACCAGGGCGGCTTGATCGACCACCGGGCCGCGCGCCGCGTTGATCAGGTAGGCCGTCGGCTTCATGCGCGCGAGCGCGGCCGCGCCGATCAGATGGTGGGTATCGGGCGTCGACGGGACGTGCAGGCTCACGAAGTCGGATTCCGCCAGCAGGGTCGGCAGATCCACGCAGGTAGCTCCCAGCTCCGTTTCGACGTCGGGCCGGCGATGGCGGTTGTGGTAGAGAACGCGCATCCGGAATCCGCGGGCGCGACGGGCAACTTCCAATCCGATCCGTCCCATTCCGACGATACCAAGCGTCGCCTCGGTCAGGTCCTGGCCAACCAGCAGCAGCGGCGTCCAGTAGCGCCACTGGCCGGCGCGGGTGAAGCGATCTCCCTCGACGACCCGCCGACACACCGCGAGCATCAGCGCGAGCGTCTCGTCGGCGGTCGCGTCGGTCAGGACGCCAGGCGTGTTGCAGACCGCGATGCCGCGCTCGGTGCAGGTCGCGACGTCGACGTTGTCGTAGCCCACCGCGATGTTCGCGATCACTTTCAAGCGCGGCGCGCGATTCAGAAGCTCGCGGTCGAAGCGCGACGCCGGGTGGGAGAGAATCCCGTCGGCATCGGCCACCACCGCGAGAAGCTGCTCCCGCGGCATCGGGCTGTCGTCCGGCCAGTAGGTGACTCGCGCTACGCCGCGGGCCATGCCGAGCCCGGGCTCGTGAAGGTATTGAGGGATGATGACGTGGAAAGCTGCTGCCATCTGAATCACGCCTCGTTTCGTTGGCTTTGCTCGTCAGAAGGGAACGCCGCGCCGTCAGGCCCGCCGGTAGATCGGGCCGCGCTTTCGGACGTTTTCTAGTCGGGCGGGATCGAACGGAGGCAACGCGTAGCCCTCCGGCTGGGGCGGCCGCGTCGGCGCGCCCACCAGTCGCACGATCTCCGGATTGACGTAATAGGCACGGTAGGCCAGGGCGACGAGCCGATCGAAGAAAACGGGGCTTGCCCGCTCGACGAGCCGCAAGACGTGGTCCTGCCGCTCGGCTGGGAGCGCGGCGAACGCTCGATCGTCCTCGCGCCAGGCGGTGAGGTCGATCTGGCACAGGCCGTCGAGCAGGGTGCGTCGCCGACTCGCCGACGACCCGGTCGATCGTTCGATCGCGTCGGCCCCGCCAAGGTCGCCGGCGCCGGGAAAGCGATCGTCGGCCGGGATGATCCGGTTGAGCGCGGCCTTGAGGAGCGCGCGTTGCTCGTCGGTGAACAGGGAATCGTGATCCATCGCCAGCCCATCCTTCACCGGATATTGGTCATGCCAGGTCGCGCCGGGTGTCGACGATGTGGTCGGCGGCGCGCAGCGCCAGCGCCTGGATCGTCGTCGTCGGATTAACCGCCGCGCTGGTGACGAACACCGAGCCATCGACGACGAACAGGTTCGGCACGTCGTGGGCGCGGCCCCAGCGATCGACGACCGACCGAGTGGGGTCGTCGCCCATCCGCGCGGTACCCAGCAGGTGCCAGCCGCTCGGGCGGAGAACCCGGGTCACCTGGACCGACGTGGCGCCGGCCGCTTCCAGCAGCTCGCGACCGCGGCCAACCGCGTGATCGAGCATGCGCTCGCTATTCTGATCGAGTCGATAGCGGATGCGCGGCGCCGGGATCCCGTGACCGTCGGTCAGGACTGGATCGAGCACGACCTCGTTGCGCGCGTCCGGAAGGTCCTCGCCCATGAGGGTGAGATTGATCATGTGCCCGTGGCGCTCGGCCAGCACCCGATGGTGATCGCCTCCCCAGGGCACGCGGTGACCGACGAATCCGCCAAGGGCGGTGTGGAGCGGGCCGGACTGGCGAACGAGCTGGATCATATAGCCCCGAACGAATCCACGCGCCTCGTCGGTCTCGTAGAACTGGTGGCTCAGGAGGCTGGCGCCGATTGGCCCGATCGAGCTATCGAGGGGACTCGGGAACACGCCGCCAATCGCCGCGACCGGATGATACATCAGGTTCTTCCCGACCAGTCCGCTGCGATTGGCCAGGCCATCGGGAAATTGACGCGACCGGGAGTTCAGCAGCAGGCGAGGCGTGCCGACGCCGTTGCAGGCCATCACGACGAGCCGGGCGCGCTGCTCCCGCAGCTGGCCATCGGCGTCGTAGTAGAGCGCGCCCCGGGCCAGCCCATCGTTTCCGACGGCGATCTCGCGGACCCGTGCGTTGGTGATGAGCTGAACGCCGGCCCGAACCGCGCGCGGCCAGTAGGTCACGTCGGCGCTCGAGCGAGACGCCCGGGTGCAGCCGATGTCGCACGGTCCGCAGAGGTTGCAGGGCAGGCGGTTCTCGCCGAAGGGCGCGGAGATGATCGCGGCATCGGAGGGCCACCAGTGCCAGCCGAGCTTCTCGAAGCCGGCCGCGATCGTGTCGCCGAAGGTGCCAATCGGCAGCGGCGGAGTCTGTCGTTCCGACTTGTCGGGGTAGGCTGGATCGCCGACCAGTCCCGAGACCCCGATCTCGCGGTCGTTCAGGTCGTAGTAGGGCTCAAGTTCGTGATAGCTGAGCGGCCAGTCGTCGGCGACCCCGTCGAGCGAGCGGACCCGGAAGTCGGACGGGTGAAAGCGCGGAAAGTGCGCGCTCCAGTGGATCGTGCTGCCGCCCACCGCGTTGAACATGAGCGGCGCGAAGGCGGATTCACTGTTCTCGACCGGATAGTCTTCCGGGCGCTGGCGCACGTTCGGGTCGGCGTTGAAATCGGTGAGACGGTGAACCTCCCAGTCAGCGTGGGACTGCGGATACGATTCCGGTTGAATCCAGCCACCTTGCTCGAGGCAAACGACCCGGAATCCTCGCGTGGCCAGGCGCCAGCTCAGCGCGGCGCCGGACGCGCCCGCGCCAACGACCAGAACGTCGGGGAGGTCGACGGTTTCCGCCATCCAATCACCTCACGCTCCAAGCCGGGCTGCCGCATCGTTGAGTGGAGCGCGGTGCCAGTATAGAGCATCGGGAAGTGAGGGAGCAATCGGGAAGGACGGGCCTCACCTCGCCAGGGCGGCGTCTCCGTCGGTCACCGCTTGCTTCACCGCGTCGGCCAGCGAGATCCGCCCGTCGAAGGCGGGAGTCAGCGCGTCGACGACCGCGGCGCGAAAGTTCTGCCAGTTGGGGACGAAATGGAGATCCGTCGCGTGGTCCATCGCGTTGACGGCGGCGATCGCCTGGGCCGGCGGTGGGGAGGCGTAGCCGGACGCTAGATCGCCGGCCACGGCCTTGAGCGCCGGGAGCTTGAGCTTGCCGGTCGCGAGAGTAACCTGGGCATCGCGGTCGAGCAGGTAGCGGAGAAATTGCCAGGCCTGGTCCGGGATTCGGGTCTGCCGCGCGGCGCTGACCGGTTGAACGCCCGAGATGGTCACGTTCTGATCGGTGCGCGGCGCCCGGGGAAGCGGGCGGACGTCCCATGGAAAACCGGCGCCGGTCAGCGCCGCCGGCATCTCACAGGTTCCATTCGGGAACATCGAGACCGCGCCCGCCAGGAAAGGATCGATCTGGCCAGCGTTCCCGAGCGCCTGCTGCTGGATCGGCCGCGGCGCCACGTGGTGGACCAGCATCGCGTTGGCGAACCACTGGAGCGCTTCGAGGGCCGGTGCGGACTGGAGCGCGGTCTTTTTCCCGGTATCGTCCAGCCACTGGCCGCCGTTGCTGGCGACGAAGCTGCCCCAGCCGCCCTGAAGATCGTTCGTTAGCAGCAGGCCCCAACGTTGAACCTGGCCGGGCTTCCCCTGAGTAAGTTGCTCGGCGGTCGCCAGGAGCTGGCCCCAGGTCCAGTCCGCGGCAGGCTCGGCGATTTTCAGCTCGGAGAAGTGATCTCGATTGTAGAAGACGACCTCGGTCGCGTTCCAGATCGGGAGGGTGTACTGGCGGCCCGCGATTGGCTGAGTCGTCGGCTCGGTCCAGTAGTCGGCGAGAGTGAGCTGATCGCCAGCCATTCGGCCGGTCAGATCGAGGAGCGCCTGCTGACCGACGAAGTCGGCAACGTCGAGGCCGCTGTTGACGAACACATCCGGCGCGGTGCCGGCGGCCAGGCTCGCGCGCAACCGGGCGAAGTGAGCGCCGAAGGTCGCGACCTCCGGCTGGACGACCACCCGGGGATTCTGTTGGCCGAAGCGCTGGCCGATCGACGCGAGCGCCTGGGCAGTTGCCCCGGACTCCCAATGGGCGAATCGGAGGACCAATGGCGTCGGGGTCGGAGTTGGCGGCGGAGGTGGGGGCACCGGAATGATCCCCAAAATACGGCCGGGAGTCGGCGCCAACTGGCTTGGGGACCCGCCGGGGCCGGATTGCTGTCCGGGGCCGCCGGGCGTCGTTCCGCCACAGGCGGCCAACGCGGCGAACGAGCCGAGGCTCGCGACCAACGCCAGCGCCGCGCGGCGGGACATCTTGGAGGAGCTCATCACCACGTGGTATCGTAGCGGACAGCGCTACTCGAGCGCAACTGGCAATTTCTAATTCTCGTCCTACTCTGTTCTTACGCTTTTCTTGCGCGAACCCTGGGATCATGCTCCTGCTGGGCACAGGTTTGCGTGCCGTGCTCCGGCCTGTCAAAACTACCTACCCACATGCGCGTGCGAACGCGAATCGATCGTCTGTAGATTACCGAACAGGTGGAGGGTTTCAGCGTGGCTACTCTCACGGCGACAACGGTGACCCCGTTGGGTGACGGCGTGCTCATCCGTCCCCAGGTGCGCGAAGAGAAGACCCGTGGTGGTATCATTCTTCCGGACACCGCGAAGGAAAAGCCGCAGGAAGGCCTCGTGATCGCGGTCGGTCCCGGTCGGCGAAACGACAAAGGCCAGCGCGTGGCGATGGAGCTGAAGGTCGACCAGAAGGTTCTGTACGCCAAGTACGCTGGTACGGAGGTTTCGATCGAAGGGACGGACCATCTGCTGCTCCGCGAATCCGACATTTTGGCCGTGATCGAAGAATAGGAGGGAATGAATGCCCGCGAAGCAACTTCAGTTCCGCGAGGACGCCCGAGCGTCGCTCAAGCGCGGAACTGACATTCTGGCCGAGGCAGTGAAGACGACGCTGGGGCCGAAGGGCCGCAACGTCGCTCTGGACAAGAAGTTCGGCGCGCCAACCGTGACCCACGATGGGGTGACCGTCGCCAAGGACATCGAGCTCGAGAATCCGTTCGAGAACATGGGTGCCCAGCTGCTGAAGGAAGCCGCGACCAAGACCAACGACGTGGCCGGCGATGGCACCACGACCGCGACCGTTCTGGCCCAGGCCATCGTCAACGACGGCCTCCGCAACCTCGCGGCCGGCGCCAACGCGATGCTGGTGAAGCGCGGCCTCGACAAGGGCGTGGGCGCGGTCGTCGGCGCGATCAAATCCGCCGCGGTTGCCGTCCAGGGACAGGAAGACATCGCCCACATCGCGACGATTTCGGCGGCGGATCCCGAAATTGGCAATCTGATCGCCGAGGTGATGGACAAGGTCGGCAAGGACGGCGTCATCACGGTCGAGGAGTCGAAGGGCCTCCGCTTCGAGACCGAGTTCGTCGAGGGCATGGAGTTCGACCGCGGCTACATCTCCCCCTACTTCATCACCAACTC
>JBOGTX010000132.1:0-4161 GCA_050695695.1 Chloroflexota bacterium | reverse complement strand
CGCCCGCGAGCTTGCTCGATGCCACATCAAAAATTCGGGATGCCTCATGATTCAGGTCATGGTTGCCGCAGCCCGGCCAGCGCCTGCTCGACCTCGGCTTTCGAGTATTCGGTGTCGACGAGCTTGTCGGACAGGTAGTCGTCGTAGGCCTGAAGGTCGAAGTTGCCGTGGCCGCTGAGGTTGAAGAGGATGACCTTGCGCTTTCCCTCGTCGCGGGCGAGCAGGGCCTCGTCGATCGCCGACTTGATCGCGTGCGCCGACTCCGGCGCCGCGACGATGCCCTCGGTCTGGGCAAAGGTGATCGCCGCCTCGAAGACCGGGTTCTGGTGGTACGCCACCGCCTCGACGATCTTCTCGTCGTAGAGCAGGCAAAGGCTCGGCGCGTCGCCGTGGTAGCGTAACCCGCCGGCGTGGATGCCGGCCGGCACGAAGCCGTGGCCCAGGGTATACATCTTGACCAGCGGCGTCAGGCCAACCGTATCGCCAAAGTCGTAGAGGTACTTGCCGCGGGTCATGGTCGGACAGGCGGCCGGCTCGACCGCGACGACCCTCAGGCTCGGCTGCTTGCCACTCAGCTTGTCGGCGATGAACGGGTAGCTCAGCCCGGCCAGGTTGCTGCCGCCCCCGCAGGAGCCGATGATGACGTCGGGATAGTCGCCGGCCTTTTCCATTTGAAGCTTGGCTTCCTGCCCGATGACCGTCTGGTGCAGCAGGACGTGGTTCAGCACGCTGCCCAGGCTGTAATGGGTGTCGTCGTGGGTCGCCGCGTCTTCGACCGCTTCGCTGATCGCGATGCCAAGGCTGCCCGGCGAATCCGGGTGCTCGGCCAGGATCGCCTGTCCGGCCCGGGTGTGGTCGCTCGGGCTGGCGTAAACGGTCGCCCCGTAGGTCTCCATCAGCGAGCGGCGATAGGGCTTCTGGTGATAGCTCACCTTCACCATGTAGACGGTGCATTCGAGGTCGAACAGCCGGCAGGCCATCGCCAGCGCGCTGCCCCACTGGCCAGCGCCGGTCTCGGTCGCCAGTCGACGGGTGCCCGCCTGTTTGTTGTAGTACGCCTGGGCGACCGCGGTATTCGGCTTGTGGCTGCCGACCGGGCTCAACCCCTCGTACTTGTAGTAGATCTTCGCCGGCGTCTGGAGGTGCTTCTCCAGGCGCAGCGCGCGGTGGAGGGGCGTTGGCCGCCAGAGCTTGTAGACGTCGCGCACTTCGTCGGGAATGTCGATCCAGCGTTCGGCGCTCACTTCCTGGAGGATCAGATCCATCGGGAAGAGCGGCGCCAGATCGGGCGGACCGATCGGCTGCATCGTGCCCGGATGAAGGACCGGCGCGGGCGGCTTCGGAGAGTCGGCGTTGATGTTGTACCACTGGCGCGGCAGCTCGCTCTCGCTGAGGGTGATTCGGGTGTCCGGCATCGGGATCTGCCTCCTCGGATCTTCTCGGTCGGTGTGAGGACTATAGCAGCCGTGATCGCTCTGTCAAGCACTGCCTCAGCGCTTGTCGCGACGATCCTTCCGTCGGCTGCCCGCCAGGGCGGGCTCCGGCGCCGCCACCACCTGACCGTTACTCTTGCCCTTCTTCCGGGCCGGCTCTTCGAGCGCGAGCAACTCCGGGTCGAACGGCGCGAACTCGTTCGACGGCAAGACCAGGGCGTGGTCGGGGGCGAGGCGACTCATGAAGTCGGCCATGTGGCAAACGATCAGCACGCTGCCGGTGAAGCCTTTCAGCGCCTTGAGCAGCGCCTCCTGCGACGCTGGATCGAGATTGTTCGTCGGCTCGTCGAGTAACAGCAGGTTCGCCTTCTCGAGAAAGAGCTTGGCCAGCGCCAGCCGGGTGCGCTCACCGCCGGAGAGCGTTCCAACCAGCTGCTGGACCTTGGCGCCGGTGAAGAGAAACGACCCGAGGAACGCGCGAATCCGCGCGTCGGCCAACGGCGTCGAATTCTTGACCGAGACCGCCGAGCGCCGCGCTTCGTCGAAGACCGTCTTCACCGGATCCAGCGCCTCGTGCTCCTGGGCGTAGTAGCCGACCCGGACGTTGTGTCCGGGAAAAACTTGCCCATCGTCCGGTTCCAGCACGCCGGCGATGACCTTCAGCAGGGTCGTCTTGCCGGCGCCATTCGGACCAAGCAGCGCCAGGGTCTGCCCGCGCTCCTGAGCGAAGGTGACGCCGGTCAGCACGATATTCGAGCCGTAAGCCTTCCAGACGTCCAGCACCTCGAGGACGACCCGGCCGGTCGGGGGCGGCTCGATCGTCTTCATCCGGGGGCCACGCGACTCCCGCGGGGTGTCCGGTACCGTCGCCCGGAGGCGCTCGATCCGTCGATCGAGGTTCCTGGCGAGGGTCGCCTTGGTGGCCAGGGCGCGCCAGCGGTCGGCCGTCACCTGGAGGCGAGCCATTTCGCGGCCGGCCAGGGTCGCCTGCTTCTCGGCCTGGATCCGCCGCTCCTCGCGCAGCGCCAGGTAGCGAGTGTAGTTGCCACGATAGACGTCGATCTGGCCGGTCTGCTCATCGATCCTCAGCACCCGGTTGATCGCCCGATCGAGCAGCACCAGATCGTGCGAGACGACCAGCACGGTGCCGGGGAAGGCGACCAGGAAGTCCATCAGCCAGCCGGCCGCGATCCGGTCCAGGTGGTTGGTCGGCTCGTCGAGGATGAGGAAGTCGGGGCGTCGAAAGAGGAGCGCGGCCAGGGCGAGTCGGGTCTTCTGGCCGCCACTCAGACCGGCGAAGCGCTGGTCCAGCGCGATCCGACCCAGCCCGAGGCCGTCGAGCAGTCGGCGGGCGAGCGACTCGGCCTCGTAGCCACCCAGGCGATCCCACTCGTGCTGAACCTGGCCGAAGCACGCCAGCGCCTTGATCTGCTCGGGGCTTCCGGGACGCGCCTGGCCCATCGCCCGGGCCGAGGTTTCCAATTCACGGGAAAGCTGGAGCAGGCCACGCGCCTCGAGGAGGCATTCGAGCACCGATTGGTCGGGCCGAAAGGCAACCCTCGGCTCCTGGGGCAAATAGCCCAGGCTCGTGGGGACCGTGACCTCGCCCTGGTCCGGCCGAAGCTGGCCGGCCAGAATCTTCAGCAGGGTCGACTTGCCGGCGCCGTTGACGCCGACGAGTCCGACTTTCTCGCCTTTGGCGACCTGGAAAGAGATGCCGTCGAGGACAGGACGGTCCCCGAGGGTCAGGCTGACATTATCGACGCTGAGCATGGGAGCGAAACACCTCTGGTGGGCCCGGATCACGAACCGAGTGCGCGCTCCCCCGTAGACACGGCAGAACCGCGGAACACTCGTCGCGCCCGCGGTCCCTGAATTGGCAGTCTCGGCGTATCGCGATGGATCGGTCGCACGCGAACCAGCACCGCGACCGTCCAATGGATCGGCGGCGAATGATTCGCGCCCCAGTTGCTGCCGGCTTCAGTCGGGGCGAGAGTCCGAAGCCGGTGAGCCAGTCGTCAGTGAACAACCAATCGCGTTCATCGCCCTTCCATTGTAGCGGATCGGCGCCGTCGGATCAACTCGCTCTTGACGTATGTCCGTGACGGACATATAATCACGACCGTGGAGGGCGGGATGACAGCTAACCCCTTGACGCCAGCGGTCTTTTACATCCTGCTGGCGCTGGCGAACGGAGAGAAGCACGGCTACGAGCTGATGAAGCAGGTGAAACACGATTCGCGGGGTCAGGTCAGAATGGGTTCAGGGACATTGTACGGGTCGATCAAGCGAATGCTCGCGGTCGCGCTGATCGAGGAAGCTGGCGAAAGACCCGACCCCTCGTTCGACGACGAGCGACGCAAGTATTATCGACTGACCGACCTGGGCCGGCGCGCCTTGCTTGCCGAGCTCCAGCGCTACGATCAGGTCGTCGCCTTGGCCAACCAGCGTCATCTCTTCCCAGATCCTCACCTGGAGGGATGCGGATGACCCGGATTGCTCGACCGGAGAAGCCATCACGAGCTGAGCGACTGTACGCTCGGTGGCTACACCTGTACCCATCAGAGCATCGACGCGCTTACGGTCCGCTGATGTTGCAGGCGTTCCGTGATAGCTATCGCGATGCTCGGGACACCCGTGGTAAGGTCGCTGGCGACTTCTGGCTCGCCGTCGTCGGCGACGCGGTCATCAGTCTGGCGCGCGAGTACGACGTGGTCATCCGAGAGAC
>JBOGTX010000131.1:0-1657 GCA_050695695.1 Chloroflexota bacterium | reverse complement strand
GGCCATGACCGGCACCGGCCTGGCCCGGGGAAATAACACGATCCGCTGGCCGGTCGTGCGCGGCATTGTCACCGGCTGGGCAGTGGGCCCGCTTTCCGGGATTAGCATCGGTTTCATCCTCTATTCGCTTCTCCAACTGGTTGGCGTTCGGTAGAGGGAGGCCGGGCAAGGCCTCACCCCCTGCCCCTCTCCAGCGGAGATGGCGAGACCACGGCTGACCGGATCAGTTGCTCGCCGGCGCCCGACGAGGCGCCCCGGCGGTCCAGGCGAAGCGGTGTCGACGGATCGAGCGGCACCTCAGGGAGTTATTTGTCGTCGTGGGCGACCCGGCCGTGCCGGCGACCAAGAACGCCGCCGAGCGGAGCCCGCGCCACCTGGTGACGAGCCGGACGATCAGGCGAGGAACCCAATCGGCGAAGGGTACGACGAGCAAGATGGCCTTAGCCTCGCTCTTCGGAACCTGGCGCGCCCGCGGACCTTCCCGCGAGCGCCTTCGGCGCGCGTTTGACCGCGATGGCTGCCCTTCTCCACGGGCGCTATGGCTAGGGTTACCGGCGGCGGCGCGCTGTCCTGAGCTCCGTCAGATAACGCTTCGTGATGCGACCGCCGTAGCGAGACTCGATGAGGTGCGCGATATCGGCGAGCAAATTCGCCCTCGCCTCCGGCGCGAGCGCGCGGTGACCCGAATACGTCATGAGCGTCTCGAGGTACGCCGACGTCGAGTACGATTGTTCCCACTCATAGCGCCGGAAGGTGGCCGGCCCAAACCGACTGGATCGGTCCAGCTCCTCGCGGTCGTGGGGAATCGCTGTCGCGGGCTGAAGGCGTAATCCGATAGGGGTGTTGGTGGGGTCCCATCGCTCGTAACACGACTGGGCCTCGGCGAAGAATGCCGTGTCTCCGCCCGCGACGTGGTGCGTGCTCACGGTCGCCAGCGTGCCGCCCAGCCGGAGAGCGTCCGCGGCCTTCTCAACGCGAACGGCGGGGTCGAGCCAGTGAAAGGCCGTGGCGGCAAAGACGACCGCGAAGGGTTCGGATGGAAGCGGCCAGTCTTCGAACGCGGAGATGACGACCTGGACCGAGGGAAAGCCGGCGAGTTTCCGCTGGGCGACGGCGGCCAGATTGGCCCCTAACTCGATGCAGAGGATCTCACACCCACGCTCGGCGAGCGGGAGCGTGGCCTGGCCGGTCCCGCAGCCGATCTCAAGCACGCGGCACCCTGGACCGACCTCGGCAAGGGCCGCCAGGTCGACGAAGAGCGCCGCGGGATAGCCCGGGCGCGCGCGATCATACAACTCGGCGTCTTCGTTGAACGTCTCGCGTAACCGCCCGCGATCTGGCTGTTCCATGACGACCTCCCGGCGCCGATGGCTCGGCAAGGACATGATGTGCTTCCGTGGCAACACGATGCAGGTGGCATCGTGATCCCAGGAGGCGTGCACCACGGACGGGAGGGAGAGGCGAACCTCGATCGGTCAGGTCGGCTCCTCATCCATCCCCCTCTATCCTACCTCTTGCCCGATGCCCCGCCTAGCCTCCCCTGAACGGTTACCAATCCCCTATTCGGGATTCTCAGCTTTCCGACCGTCATGCAGCGGGTCCACGCCGAGGACCTGAGCGGCGTTTCAATCCCCTATTCGGGATTCTCAGCTTTCCG
>JBOGTX010000130.1:0-1570 GCA_050695695.1 Chloroflexota bacterium | reverse complement strand
CGCGATCACGACGCGGCTTGCTCCAGAATCGGCCCGGCCGCCCGCCATCGTCCCAGGCAAGCCAGGCGGGCCGCCTCGATCGCCGCTCGCACGACCAGCGGCGGGGTGTAGAGACATTTGTCGATCCAGAGCGCGGGGAACGACCTGTCGCCCCCGGCCCGGTCCAGCGCCGTTTTCAAGTAGCGCACGCCGGCCGCGCACGCGCGGCGATCGGCCAGGTCGCGCCGCGTCGCATCGCCGGCGGTCAGCGCCAGCACCGCGTACGCGGTCTCTTCGACGGTTGGCGCGCCGTAGAATCCCCAGCCGCCTTCCCGGGTCTGGGTTTGGCGCAGCCATTCGCGGGCACGCGTGACGAACGGCGCCACCCGCGACGCCGGGCCCGCGGGAAGCTCGGCGAAGACGCGGATCGCGTGCGCCGTCGCGTAATAGGGCGAGACGTGCCACTTATCCAGCCAGTACAGGCTTCCGATCTGCTGGCCGATCAGGAAGTCGAGCAGGCTACCGATCACCCGATCGCGATCGGGATAGCCCGGAACGCGCAGCAGCGCGTGCAAGACGTGGAGATTGACCCCGACCGACGGGTGGCGCTCGCGCGGAAAGCTTGCGAAGTGCCCTCCGGGCAAGGCGAACCTCTGGAGCACCCCGGGATCGACCGGCTCGCCAAGCTCGTGCAACAGGAGCAACGCGACCGCGGTGTCGTCGGCATCGGGGATCGGAAAGGATGGAGAGAGACTGACCCCGCCGCTTTGCAGCGCGTCAGCCAGAGCGGCGCGCTCGGCCGGGTCGAGCAAGAGCCGGGGCGAGACTCCGGCGAGGAAGAGCGGGTAGGCCGCCCAGAGCAGCTCGAACGTTTCGCAGGGATACAGAACCGGCGCGGCGACTCCTTCGGTCCGAAACAGGCACTCTTGCAGATAGGCCCGCGCCCGGGGATCGTTGCTCAACGCCAAGTAAAAGGCGGTGGCGGCCGGTGAGTTACCGATCGCGCCATTGCGCCCCTGGGCGGCTCGGAGGCCATCGGGATGGGCCTGTTCGCCAAGAAACTCCAGCGAATGTGCGACGGTCGCCCCCGGCGAATAGAGCGCCTCGGGCGGAATCAGCCGCAGCTTGTCGGCCCGCTCGGACTGGTAGAGATCGAGGTTCGGCGGCACCGGGATGCCCGCCTGCTGGGCCCGCCGAACGAGCGCCGGCAGGAGAAGCTCGAACGCCACGAGCTCGACCGGCTCGCTAGCCAATCGATGGGCGCGCTGCCACAGGTAACGGGTGCCGGCCGCGACGCACCGGGCGTCCTCGGCACGGCGGCCGAACGTCGCGAGGGGGACGAGCGCGCCGAGGGTACAAACCACGCGATCGTGCTCGTAGCGGACGTCGCCGCCCCAGCTCCCGTCAGTCCGCTGGTGATCGACCAGCCATTGCAGGCACTCGGGAAAGCGGGGCGAACGGGGGTCAGCCTCGGCGGGCACGCTGGCCAGCCACGCCGTGTCGTAGGGGGTCGCGCCAATACCCGGCCGGACGGCCGGGGTGCCGAGTAAGGCGGCGATGCGGCCGGCGACCCGTCGCTCGTGGGATTCGA
>JBOGTX010000129.1:0-4843 GCA_050695695.1 Chloroflexota bacterium | reverse complement strand
CGGCGCGGCCGCCCCGCCGCTGGCCGGCGACGCCGCTCCGGACGATGGCGCTTGCTGGCACGCGACGAGAAACACGCTGGTGAGGCCAACGGCGCTGCCCAGAAAGTGGCGCCGGGTGAATCGGGACGCCCCCGACTTCGCACCGCGTTGATTGGATGAGCTCGGCATGAGATCATACTCCTTTCGTGCCTTGCCACACTCGCGGACGACGATCGAACCAGACTTTACGGCGCTTTCCATGCGTGTGCAAGACATGTAGTATCTAGAAGGTTCCCTTTTGGTCCCCTCTTTTCGTTCGAAGGGCGATTCCAAAAGGACCGCGTGCCGCCTGGGAGACGATCGAATGCGCGAGGACCAGCCCGCGAGCGACCCTTCGGACGATTTCGTCGAGCTCGTCCGCGACGCGCTGCTCCACATCTACGATCCGTCGCACTTGCAAACCCATGCCTTGCTTTCGCTCGTCGCGGACGATGGATTGGGGGCGGTGAGTCGGGGCAAGCACCTGCGGCAGTTGCTCCTGGACGCCGTCGAATCGCTTCACCCCGCGCGGGGCGTCGGGGCGCGATCGCGGGCCTGGCGCGCCTACGACCTTCTCGAATCGCGATACATCGAGGGCAACGACGTCGCCGAGGTGATGGAGCACATCGCGATTGGCAAGAGCCAGTACCACCGCGATCACCATCACGCCCTGCGATCGGTGGCCGCGCTCTTCTGGGAGGACTGGCGACTCCAAGCTCGCTCGCCCGGCGTGGCGACGCCCGGGCCCGCCACCAGCTCCGGCGACGCCCCGGAACGCCCCGAAACCGAAGGACTGCTGGCCGGGCGCGAAACCGAGCGGATCGATCCGGCCGAGGTGCTCGGTGGCATTGGCCGGCTGTTGGAGCCGCTGTGCCAGGCGCGCGGCGTCGGCCTGCGCCTGGACCCGGGCGGTCACCTGCCGGCAATCTCGGGTGACCGCGTGACCTTGCGCCAGGCATTGCTCGCGATCCTCGCCCCGGCGATCAACGCGGCCAGCCAGGACGTCGTGGAGGTCCGAGTGGCCGCCGGCCACGGCCGGGTCGTCATTCAGGTCCGGGTCCGCGGGTGCGAGCGGACCGCCTCGATCGAGTCGGGGGTCGAAAGCGCCCGCCCATTCGTGCGCGCGCTCGACGGAACGGTGGTCGTCGAGACCGACCCCGACTGCCCGAGCGATCACCGGGTCGTTCTCGACTTTCCGGCGACGGATACTCCCACCCTGCTCGTCGTGGACAACAACCCCGACTTCGCCCACCTCGTCACGCGCTTTCTCAGCGGCTACGGCTGGGACGTGGTTGGCGCGCCGGACGTCGGTCAGGCGCTTCAGCTCGCGCGGCACGCGCGCCCGCGGGTCGTCCTGCTCGACATCGTCCTTCCCGGTCGCGATGGCTGGGAGCTCCTGCTCGAGCTGCGGGCTACCCCGGACGTGCGAGAGATTCCAGTGATCGTCTGCTCGGTGCTCGATAATGCGGAGGTCGCCACCTCGCTGGGCGCCGCGGCGTACCTTCACAAGCCGATCAGTCAGAGCCAGCTCGTCGCCACGCTCGACCGGTTCCGATCGCGGGAACCGTCGCCCGGCTCCTCAAGCGACCGAATGCCCCGAGGCGACGGCGGTTAGGTAGCGATGAGGCGGGTCGAGCGCGCCAAGGATCGCCTCGATCGCGCGGAGCAGCTCCTCGAGGCGGAAGCCGTCGGGCTTCTTGATCGACAGCAGCCCGTCGAGCGCGACCTGCCCTTCGACCTGGTCCTGGGCCGAGACGATAATCACCGGTACTTTGGCCAGGCGCGGCGAGCGAGCCATCGCCGAGACGACCTCCAACCCACCCAGCTCGGGCATCACCAGGTCGAGGAGGACCAGATCCGGAGGCTTCTCGTCCATCAGCACCAGCGCTTCCGCTCCGTTGTGGGCGCGGAGGATCTCGCGCTTCGGGTGGCCGGGCAGCCCCTTTAGCAGGCGTGCCATCAAACGGACGAAGCGGGGGTCGTCGTCCACTATCAGCACCCGGTGAACCGGCTGATCCAGCTCGCGGATCGCATTGCCCAGATCCAGACGGTTCACCGGCTTGACGAGATATCCGGCGACGCCGAGCGCTGCCGCCAGCCGCTCGCCCCGCGGCAGCGACACCGCGCAAATCGGCACCGGCGTCTCGACGAGATCCAGATCGGTGGCGCAACGATCGGCCAGGATCGCGGTCGCCCGGAGCTCGACCGAGGTCGTGATCGCGCGGGGAAGGTCGGCCGCGGCGACGACGCGCGTCGTCTGCAGGTGGCGCTGGAGGAACCGCGCGAACCGATCGTCGGCGCCGGCCAGCACCAGAATACGCTCCTGGGTCCGCGCCAGACCGGCCATCCGTAGCGGGTGCCAGCTATCGCCCCCGGTGCCACCTTCCGAGGTGACGGTCGGTAGAGCGAACCAGAAGGTCGTTCCGACCCCGACGACGCTCTCCACGCCGATTCGCCCGCCGTGCAGCTCGATCAGCCGTTTGCTGATCGGCAGGCCGAGCCCGTATCCTCCTCCGCTCGCCCTGGCGGAACGGGCGTTCCCTGGATCGGTGTGGTGGAATTGGTCGAACACCTTCCCCAGCTCGTCCGGAGCGATGCCCCGACCGGTGTCCGTCACTTTGACCACGACCCAGCCCTCGTCGCGCGAGGCCGATACCGTGATTCCCCCGCGCTCGGTGAACCGGGCGGCGTTGGTGAGCAGATTGAGCATGATCTGACGGACGCGCAGGCGGTCCAGCTCGAGAATCGGCACGTCCGGCTGGACCTCGAGGCGCAGCCAGAGCTTTTTTGCCTGGATGTATTCGCGAACGATCGCGCCGGCATCCTCGACGATCTCGCCCAGTGCGACCGGCTCCCGCGCCAGCGCCAGTCGATCCATCCCAACCCGCGCCAGGTCGATCACGTCGTTGGTCAAGGTCAGAAGATGCTGAGCGCTTCGGTAGACCGCGTTCAGGTCGCCGCGGTAGGCCGGCGGAAGGGGAACGTCGTAGCTTTCCGGCGACGTCATGATCGCTTCGCTGAAGCCGACGATCAGGTTCAACGGGGTGCGCAGCTCGTGGCTGATGTTGGTGACAAATTCGGACTTCGATCGCTCGGCGGCCTCGGCCGCCTTCCACGCCAGCACCAGCGCCGCGTTCGCCCGCTCGAGCTGATAGTAGGCGCCGTCGAGCTGCTTCAGGGTCTGGACGAGCTCGGCCCGCTGGTCACGGGCATCTTGCATGCTCCGCGCCGCCAGGGCATAGCTGTTGAGCGACCACTCGACCGCGACGATCATGCTTCGACTCAGTCCCCAGGCAATGGCAACCGTCAATCCCGACAGGACCGCTACCTCCGTGACCTGGGATGGCGTCAAGAAGGCCAGCGGTCCGGCCGCCTGCAACGCCAGGAGCAGCGCGGTCGACGCGAGGCCGACGACGATCCCGGCCAGCGGCTGAAGGAGGATGACCGCGGCGAGCGCGAGCAGCGGAAAAAGCAGCGTCGCTGGCTGCGACGAAAGCAGCCAGGCGCCGGCGACGATCGAGAGCGCGCCAAAACCGACGAACGCGACGACCGCTCGACGAGGGTGGGAGCGTTGCAGCGAGAACGTTGTGAGCAGGCCTAGGAGGACGAGCGGCACGAGCACCCAATGACGCTCCAACGAATCCGGAGACGCGCGATCGGTGCTGACGATGTGCCAGCCGAGATAGCCGATCGCGGTGATCCAGAGGAGGAAGCGCAGGGTGCTCTCCCGCAGCGCTTCGACTTCGGACGCGATCTCCGGGTTCCGCAAAGTTGGCCAGGCGAGCTCGTGCCACATCTCGGTCCTCCCCGAGTCGGCCGGTCAGCCGATACACCAGCTCGGATCGTTCACCGGCTCGAGCTTGCCGCTGGTCGCCGAGCGGATGCCAGCGTCGAGGATTGCCTCGGCGTCCAGGTTGAAGCGCGCGTCGAGCGTCTCGTGCACCGGCTCGCCGGTCTCGAAGTGGTGCATGATCTCTTCGCCAAGCGTCTGCCGACCGGCCGGCAATGGCTCCGGCACGACGTAGCGGGGCTCGCTTCCCTTGCCCTGGATCAGCTTCACGACCGGCCGCCTCTCGCGGGTCTCGACGACCATGGTGCCTTTGGTGCCATAGAGGATCGGGCCGGTTGGAATGCCGTGGTCAACGCAGCTCCAGGTCGCTTCGAGCACCGCCAGCGCGCGCGGGAACCGAACGGTGATCACCGCGTTGTCGTCGGCGTCGCCGTAGTGGGTCGCCAGGTTCGCCTTGAGGCCGAACGCGGCCACCGCCGCCTGACCGACGTACCATCGCGAGAGGCAGGCGCCATAGCAGCAGTAGTCGAGCAAGGCGCCGCCGCCGGTGTCGGCGTGGTGCCACCAGGTCGCGCCCTTCTCGACGTCGGTGATCTCCTGGATCGTCCCGTCGATGCCGGGATGGGTCGAGCCGTGCGAGAGCGGCCCGAGCGAGCCGGCCCGCCACTTCACTTCCCAGAGGTCGCCGATCGCGCCGTCGGCCAGCAGTTGCTTGGCCAGGCGAACGGCCGGGTTCCAGGTGCTCGGCCAGTTGACGAACAGCTCGACCCCGTTGGCGCGGGCGGCCCGGTCCAGGCGCAGCGCCTCGGCCAGGCTGGCCGCCATCGGCTTCTCGATCAGCAGGTGGGCGCCGTGGGCGGCGATCGCCTCGCCGACCTCGCCGTGGCGTGAATTTTCCGGACAAGCGATCACCAGATTGAGCTTTTCCGCGTCGAGCATGGCCCGGTAGTCGTCGTAGGCTTTGGGGATGCCGACGACCTCGCGCGCCTGGCGCAGGTTCCAGCCCCGGGTCGAGCGCGCCTCGACCAGCTCGGG
>JBOGTX010000128.1:0-2230 GCA_050695695.1 Chloroflexota bacterium | reverse complement strand
CGTGACGACGTTTGAATTCGGCGCGCCGCGTTCATGTTTCACGCCTCACGTTTCTAGGTGGTCGCGTGGCGATCAGTAACTCCGACGGCAAATGGCAGTGGCACCCACTCCACCGAGCCGCTCAGCTCCCCTCATCTTCCAGGGCATAGACGACCACCTGCTCTGGAGTCATCGCTTCGCCTTCCGCCCACGCGGCCAGCTGTTCGTCCGAGGTGAGACCACCGGAGGTGACCCGAAGGGGAGCGAGCGCGCGTTCGAGGAGATCGCGGTCGATCGAGGCCGGCCGAATCGAGCTCCAGCCGCGCCTGGCGCCCGCCCGCCCCGCCAGGCGCAGCGCTCGGACTGGCTGGTTCCGGGCGACCGCGACTCGGGCCAGCGCCTGGAGCACCTGGGCGGTGGGTCCGGCCAGCCCGTCCGCTAGCTGAATCAATGGTCCGATTGCTGCAGGCAACCGCGTCACCGGTACATCTTTGCCTGTAGCTCGTAGAGCTCGGCGTATTGCCCGCCGGCGCTCATCAGGTCGCGGTGGCTGCCGATCTCGACCACCCGGCCGCGGTCGAGCACGACGATCAGGTCGGCCATGCGCACCGTCGAGAACCGGTGGGTGACCAGCAGGGTCACCGTTCCCGAGGCTTCGCCGCTCCGCGCCGCGTCGGCCAGGCGCTCGAAGAGGGCGTGCTCGGTCGGCGCGTCGAGGGCCGCGCTCGGCTCGTCGAAGACGGCGAGGAGCGGCGTCGGGCGCATCATGGCCCGGCCGAGGGCCAGCTTCTGCCACTGGCCGCCGGAGAGATCGACGCCGCCGTCCCAGCCCCGACCGAGCTGGGTCTCAAGCCCGTTTGGGAGTGCGGCCGGCACGTCGGCCGCGCCCGCCCGGGCGAGCGCGGCCCCGACCAGCACCGCGTCGTCGATCCGGGCGATCTCGCCAACCCCGACCGTCTCGCGCACCTTGACCTCGAACCGTCCGAAATCCTGGAACGCCCCACTCAGGTGTTGCCGCCAGTCCGCCACCGGCAGCCGGCGCAGGTCGACCCCATCGATGAGGATCCGGCCGGCGTCGGGCTCGTAGAAGCGACATAGCAGCTTCACTAACGTCGTCTTGCCGGCGCCGTTCTCGCCGACCAACGCGACCACCGCTCCGGCCGGCAGCCGCAGCGATAGGTCGTCGAGCAACGGCGTGGCCATGCCGGGATAGCGGAAGGAGAGCCCTTCGACCGCGATGCCGTCGACGAGGCGCTCCGGGACCGGCACCGGCGCGCTCGCGGTCAGACGCGCCCGGGCGGCGTAGTCCTCGAGCCAGAGGTAGCGGCGGGCGACCCGCAGCACGTAGAAGAAGCTGGTGCCGTAGCTGACCGCGACCTGGACGACGCCGTTCAGGCCCGCCGCCAGGCCCACCACCAGCACGACGTCGCCGGGGGTGAGGAATCCTTCGACCGCGCGAAGCAGCACCAGCGCGACCGCGCCGACGTAGCCGATCCCGAACAGCACCGCGCCGACCGCCTCCCAGCCGGCGCTTTGCCAGTCGGCCTTATCGCGCGTCCGCATGACCCGCTCGGCTGCCGCGTGGTGGCGATCGATCAGCGGTCCGGTCAGGCCGAAGATCCGCGCTTCCTTGCCCGGCGCCGCCGTGGTGGCGAGCTCGAACAGGTGCTTGCGCCGACGCTCCGGCTCGGTCGTCGCCTCGGCGGCCTGGTGTTGAAGATCTCGCGCGCGGCGACCCGCCCAGAAAGAGCCGAAGCCGAGCAGCGGCAGCAGGAGCAGCACCGGATCCAGCTGGGCGAGGAGCGCCAGGCTCGCCCCGAGCCCGACCGCGACCCGGACCATGCCGGCCGTCGCGTTCGTCATCCAGGCGAGCGATCCGCGCTGTTCCCGCAGCAGATCGAGCTCCTTGAGGTATTCGGGTTGCTCGTGGTGGGCGAGACCGGGGATGTTCGCGACGAGAGTCATCAGCCGCCGGTTCACCGCCGCGCTAGCCTTCTCGGCAACCGAAAACAGGAAGTCCAGGTAATAGAGCGTGTTGAGCAGGCTGACTCCGGCGACGATCGCGAGCAGCGCCACCGCGCCGGCCGCACCGTGGATGTCGCGGGCCAGGGCGGCGTCGACCAGCAGCTTCGCTCCCCAGGCGGCCACCGGACCGGAGAGCGCCATGACCACGCCGCAGAGCAGAAAGAGCGTTGCTTCCCGCGGCGCGGTCCTGAACGCGAAGCCGATCAGGACCCGGAAGCCCCGGAGC